>JACDGR010000001.1 GCA_013821525.1 Actinomycetota bacterium | reverse complement strand
ATCGGCACGCAGGAGCCGGGAGTCCCCGTCGGCATGACGACGATCGCGGGTGTCGACCTGACGAACCATCGCCTCTACGTGCGCTATCCGGACGGCACCTACAAGTACGCGACGCTGACATGAGGAAGTGGTTCTTCACCAGCGGCCAGGTTTCGTCGAATGCGATCCCCGTTATGAAGGTCGTCACGAAAGGACCGGTCGGCTGATGGCAGACAACGTCGTAATCCCGACCACTGGCACAGGGGATGCAACCCCGACGATCGCCGCGGACGACATCGCGGGGGTCAAGCATCAGCGCGTGAAGATCAGCGTCGGAGCGGACGGCTCCGCGACCGACCTCTCGAGCGCGAACCCGATGCCCGTCTCGGGTCCCCTGACGGACACGCAACTCCGCGCGACACCCGTCCCCGTCAGCGGGACGCTCGGCTCGACGGGCCTGACGGACACGCAGCTCCGCGCTTCGGCGGTTGCCGTCGGGTCGGTCACGCTCGCGCAGGACTCGACGGTCAGCACGGGTAACTCGAGTGCTGCTCAGTCCGCGTCTGCGCTCGGCACGACGTCCGATGCCGCAGCGTCGACGACGGGTAGCGTGATCGCGCAGTTGCGACGCATCGCGAACCTGCTCGCAGGCACGCTCGGCATCAGCGGTACCGTCACCGCGAACCTCGGCACGATCGCGGGTGTCGCGACGGCAGTCAAGCAGGCCGCGTTCGGCATCGCGGGTACCCCGAGCGCGGATGTCTACACCGTGCAGGGCTCCGCGTCGGGGACACCGCTGAACGTTTCGGGGTCGTTCAGCGCGGCCGGCACGACCGACCTGAACGCGTCGGGCACCCTCGCCGCGACGGGCAACGTTGCGATCACGACGCTGAACGGCATGTCGACGTGCGATGTCGACATCAACGGCAGCATCGCCGGCATGACGGTGGTTGCCGAGGCCACGATCGACGGTACGAACTGGTTCAGCGTTTTCCGTGGGTACGACGCGACCGTCACGGGCACCGGCGCGAACTGGGGCGCTGGATCGCAGTACGGCGTTGCCGGCCGGTACACCGTCAACGTCGCGGGGTTCTCCGGGTTCCGCGTACGCGTCTCCTCCTACACGTCCGGCTCTACAACGATCACGCTGCGCGCGTCCGCCGCGACTGGCCCTATCGGGATCACGCTGCCGCTGCCGGTCGGCTCGAACATCATCGGCGCGCTCGTCGCGGATCAGACGGTCAATCTGTCTCGCATCGGCGGTACTGCGACTGACGTCAACTCGGGTAACAAGAGTGCCGGCACGCAACGCATCGTGCTCGCAACGGATCAGCCGAACCTGACGACGCCGTTGAACGTTGCGATCGGTGGCGCGCTCGCGGCGGGCACGAACGTGATCGGCAAGGTCGGCATTGACCAGACGACGCCCGGCACGACGAACCTCGTCGCGCTTGCGGCCAACCAGAGCGTCAACCAGGTACAAGTTGGCGGCACCGCAGTCGCCGTAAACTCTGGCGTCCTCAGCGCGGGCGTGCAGCGCGTTACCCTCGCGACCGACCAGGTCAACCTCACGACGCCACTGAACGTCTCCAACAAGACGGCGACGACTGGTGGCATGACGACGCACAGCCTCGTCAGTGCCGCGTCGACGAACGGCACGAGCGTGAAGGCGAGCGCCGGGCAGGTGTACCTGATGGCGGTCTCGAACGCGAACGCCGCAGCGCGGTACTTCAAGCTCTACAACAAGGCATCAGCGCCGACCGTCGGCACCGACACGCCCGTCTGGCGCATGATGATCCCAGCTGGTGGTGGCTTCACGATCAACGCTGCCGACCTCGGACTCGTCTTCGGCACCGGCATCGCGTACGCGATCACGACCGGCGCCGCCGACTCGGACACGGGTGCCGTCGCAGCGTCGGAGATCCTCGTCAACCTCGGGTACGCGTAATGGCGCTCACCGTCACCGCGTGCGGGAACTCGCAGAACGCTGCGAGCGCGTCCACGAAATCCCAGACCGTCAACACCACCATCTCGGTCGGCGAGACGGCGTACTGCGCGTTCGCGTGGCTCACGCTCGCCGGCACGGAAACGGTGTCCTTCACCGACAACGCGAGCAACACATGGGTCGTTGACCAGCAGACCGTCGGAGTCAACGAGGCGATCGGCGTCGCGATCGCGAGTTCTGCGATCACCACGCAGTTGACCGCCACGACGGGGATAATCACCGCGACGACGACAGCGGCGACCATCGGCCAGGCCATCAGCGTGATCAAGGTCGACTCCGTCAGTGTGCCGACGCCGATCGTGACGGACGGTGCGAGCTCGGCAAACTCGGCGGGGGCAGCGGTCACGACGCTCGCCGCTGGCAGCATCACGCCGACGTTCAACCCGGACTTCGGCCTCTACGCCCTCGGGAAGAACGGGAGCACCGGGTCGACCCCGCCGGCCGGCTGGACGGAGAAGTCTGACGCGTCCGCTGGCGGAACGCTCACCCTGGAGTTCTGCCACCTGACGGCGCTCACAGCGTCGAATACCGCCCTCACTCCGACGCCGACGTGGACGGGCTCCATGACGTGCCGGATCGTGCAGGTGCTCTACAAGGGCAGCAACGGCTCTGGCGCCGCTGCCGCGCACAACTCGATGCTGCTCGGAGTCGGCGCGTGACGCTGCTCCTGCTGTTCCAAGGCGTCGCCGCGCCCCCCGTCCCCACCGGGCCTATCCCGATCTACCGGTTGCGCACGTCCGGCGGCCAGTCGCAGCCAAAGACAGGAGGCAGCGAATGATCGGTGACGATCGCATCCAGACGATCCAGGGCGTCGACTACCTGTACGAGGCGGACATGCAGGATGGCGCCACCGACCCGCTCGTGACCGCCACGCTGACGATCCGCAACAACCAGTCGGACACGCTGACGTACGTCCTGCAGAAGACCGTCACGTCGACGCTCGTCTCTGGCGTCGGCCAGATCACTGACAGCGGCGCGGGTGACGGCATGGCCGTCGCGCAGTTCTACGTGCTCGCAGCGGAGTCGCTCGCGCTCTCACCACGCAGCTTCGCGTTCACCGTCCTCTGCACCACCGCCAGTGGTGCCAACTTCTACGCCGCGCGCGGCATCTGGACGAACTCACAGCCCTAAGGGGAACCCATGGCGAACACGTTCATTGATCTTTACAGCGAGGTGGCCGCGGCCGGCCCCTTCTCCACGACCGCGCAGTCTGCGGGTCGCGTGAAGCTCTGGACGAACCAGGCGCAGAACTGGTTCCTGAACGAGCACCTCTGGTCGTTCCTCGAAAGCCGCACCACGGTCGCGAGCGCGAACGGTTCGGCGGACTACGTTCTCGTCGGCACGTCTCCGATCGTGACGGACTTCTGGCAGATGATCGACGTCGCGCACAACCAGGCGAACGCCGGCACGACGTTCATCAAGCTCCGCTTTCTGAACCAGCAGGACTTCGACGAGATCACTGCGATCACCGGCCCGGTCGCGGGTATCCCGCGCTTCTACACCGTTCGTGGCGGCACCGCGCAGACGACGCCCGCGACGATCCTGCCCGGCGGCAACCAGGCGCTCTCCGTGTGGCCGGTACCGAACTTCATCGGCAGCTTCAAGATCGGGTATTTCCGTAGCGCCGACAGCGTGCAGATGACCGCCGACACCGACGTGCCGATCGTGCCGATCCGCTGGCAGCAAGCCGTCATCCTAAACGCCGTAGGTCGCGGCCTGATGCTTTCCGGCTCGAGCTCCAACTCGCAGGCGATGTCGCAGGCGCAGGCGAACATGGCGCTCGCGTCGGAGATCGTCGCGCGCGCGATCACGCAAGACTCGGTTGCGCGTGGCCTCGACTACCCGCCGGGCGAGCGGCCGATCGTGCCACCACAACTCCCGCCGGGGACGCCGGGGATCTCGCCTGCGGTATCGCAGTACGGGATGGATCGCGGCTAGTGGCGGACGCTGGACGCAGCCGTCGGGGTCGTTTCGATCTCGGCATGGCGCGCGACATCGCGCCGTACGAGTTGCCGGACGGGTTCTGTTACGACGCGGCAGACATGCTCTGCGACTACGCGGGGAAGATCCGCAAGCGTGGCGGGACGACGTCGCCGTCCGCGTCGAACCGCACCGCCACCGTCGAGAACCTCCTCGGCTTCCGCTCAAACGGACTCGACGCCGTCACCGGCCTGTTCGGCTCGAGCGGCAAAACCGCCGGCAACGTCTACGTGCTCGACAAGACGACCGGCGCCGCGACCAGCATGGGCACCTACGGGTCCGCAGCAGGCATCGTCGCGAAGCCATTCCAGCACGGCAACTACGGCGTCCTACCGATCCAGCCGGCCGCACAGGCGACCGGTGCCGGTAACGGGCCTGCCTTCATCGGTGGCGGCACAGGCGCGGCGTTCGTCGTGACCGCAGCGACCGTCGCAGCGAACAACAACCGCGTGACCGCCGTCGCACCCACGAGTTTCGTCGCTGGTCACCTCGGGTCGATCATTCAGGTCGCGAACGCCACCAACGTCTACGTCGGTCGCATCGTCGAGGTCACCAGCTCGAGCGCGGTTCGCGTCGAACCGACACCCCGGTACGCCATCGCAGGCGCGTCAGGAAACGTCGTCTCGCTGTTCCTCCCCGACTATTGGGGGGGCAACAACGTTGGCGCTCGTTACGGAGTCAGCTTCCAGAACCGCCTCGTCTTCGGCTACACGTCCGTCGCCCCGTCCGCGTCGATCGCGAACGGCTTCAACCCCGAACCGAACCGGTTGCGCTGGACGCTGCTGCCGACGGAAGCGACACCGCAGATCAGCCTCGCCGGCACGTTCGTCTACGACGGCGACAACTTCCTCTACCGCGGCGCGTTCCTCGGCGACACCGCCACCCCGTACTACAACTACCAGGACATCCCCAGCCTTGGCGGCATGACGGGCCTCGCGACTGTCGGTGACGGCCAGCTGATCATCTTCGGGCCGACGAGCACCTTTCGGCTCACCGGGCAGCTGACGACGAACACCGTCGCCAACAACGCGCTCAACTACTCGGTCGACCAGATTTCAGCGAACGTCGGCTGCGTCTCCTCGAAGAGCATCCAGTACGCGCGTGGTGGTCTGATCTGGGCGGGGTACGACAACATTTACGAGTACAGCGGTTCGAAGCTTAGCCCGCTCCTGAACGGACGCAACCAGCGGTACTTCCAGGATCTCCTCAGGGGCGGAGCGACGATCTACGGCTCGGCGTACGCCGTCAACAAGAACCACTACTACCTCTCGCTCAGCGGCATCCAGGGCGGGCTCATGTTCGACCTCGACAACCTCGCGACGACACGCACGACCGGGCCGACGACACAGATCTTCGACTCCGCGCCTGATCCTGTCGACCCGACGAAGCTCTGGTCGGTGCGCTGGTGGGACACCACCACGACCGCACCGACGATGACGAAAGGTCAGCTGATCCAGATGGATCCGATCTGGCTGCCAACAAGCGCGAACAAGAACGACGGTGATGGCACCGCCGTGCTGTTCGACTTCCAGTCGTCCAGCCAGCCGACGGGCGCGCTCGCGACGAACAAGCTCGCCGCCGACGTTGGCATCACGTACGACTCGCGCGGCACCGGCTCGCCGACCGCGACGCTCAGGGCCGACACGAAGCTGAACACCAACGACGCCGCGTACGTCACCGTCACCGCCGCGCTCCCCGACACCGGCAGCGCCGCGACCACCCACGTCTACCCCGTGGGGAACCTCCTGCCGGACGGCCCTTCGCTCGAGGTGCGCATCACCGGCAACGCCGTGCAGGACACCTTCGAGTTGCTCGGCCTCGACCTCGGTAACCATCAGGGCACCGAAGGGTACGCTTCGTGAACCAGAACCCGTTCGTCGCAGGCGAAAACGGCATCGACCGGCGCTACCAGCGGCAGACGCAGATCGTCAACCAGCTGCCCGGCAACCAGTCGGTCGGCACGTCGATCCGTTACCAGCTGAGCGCCGCGCAGACCGCAGCGATCAACGCGATCAACTGGTCGTTCGAGTTGTTCACCGACGGCTACTGGTACCCGAGCGGTGCAACGCCGCTCGTGCAGTACGTCGACGCTAGCGAGTCCACGGCGAGCGCGACGTACGCCGCGCTCACGACCGCCGGCCCGTCGATCACCGTGCCGCTCGCCGGGGACTACGCGATCGAGTTCGGCGCCGGGCTGACGACGACAACGACGAGCGCGCCGTGGATGAGCTTCGACATCGGCGTCACCGCAGCCGTCGACGCCGATCGCATCCTTATCACGCAGTTCGCCGCTGGCGCGCAGCTCGTGTCCGCCTCCGCGATGCGCGTCCATACGGGCCTCGCGTCTGGAACGCCGATCGTCGCGAAGTACAAGAGCGTCGGCGGAGGCGCTGTCTCGTTCGAGAAGCGCTGGCTGAAAATCACACCACTGAGGGTGCAGTAATGGCTGACTACTGGTCGCAAGCGCAGCTCGACCCGGCGTACCTCGCGACGCACGGTGGCCTCTCGAAGTCGCTGAAAGACTTGATCTTGAACTACGGGTCGTCGTCGGCGCTCTCTCCCGAGGAAGCGGCTCGCTACGGCATCGCACCGGGTGACGTTGCTGCTGCCGACCAGAACCCGTACAGCGTGCAGGCGCAGCTTCGCCAGCAGTTGAGTGGCAACCAGTACGGCATCACGAACAATGCGAACGCGCACGGCGCGCTGTTCAGCGGTGGTCACGCAGCGATGCAGGCGCACGAACTGCAGAACTCGGGTCAGCGGAACTACAACGCGAGTCAGGCGCTCGGCGCGGCGATCGGCGGTATCGACCAGCAGAACACGAACGCGATCACGGGGGCGTACGGCACGCTCGCGCAGAACGCGCTGAACGACCCGGCGATCCCCGTTGCGGCGCCTGTGGCTGCCGCTCTGGCGCCGGCCGCTGCACCGGTTGCCGCACCCGGCCCGACGTCCACGTTCAGCTACGGCCCGCAGGGCGCCACGCCGGTCGTCTACGGGCCGCAGAACCAGCCAGGCGCACCGACGATCAAGAAACCGAAACTCCCGAAGCTCTCGACCGGACTGCAGGGGCACCTCTAATGGCACTCACACCGAAGTCGCTCGGGCTCGGCGGCGCTGTCGCTGGTGGCGTGAAGCTGAAGAAGCCGACGATCAAGGCTCCGAGGCACGAAGCGTCCCCGTACGACCAGTTCATGTTGCAGACGCCGTACGCGTCCGGGCAGATCCACACCCTCGCACAGTCGGGGTACAACGAGGACGCTGCGAACGCGCAGAAGCTCGCAGGCATGGGGTACCTGTCGAACGACCAGATCAACGCGCAGGCTACGAACCGCGCCACACAAGCGCAGGGTGTCGCCGCGTCGCTGCGCGACCAACTTGCGGGCATCCAGCAGGCGAGCGTCGGCCAGACGAACCAGATGGGCGCGACCCTCGCCACGCAGAACGCTGCGACGGCTGCGAGCGCTCCGAACATTGCGGGTGCGCCGGCGAGCCCCGGCGTGATCGGCGCGTCGGGCGCGCAGGCTGTCCTCGCGTCGCAGGGTGCCGGTACCGGCAACTACTACGGCGCGCTGCAGGCTGCCGCTGCGAGTTCGGGTGCGCAGAATGCGCAGAAAGCGTACGACGCGGGGCTCACCGGCATCCAGACGAACGCTGCGAACAAGCAGAAGACGCTCGCGTCGCTGCTCTCCGGTGTCGCGCCGGTGTCGGCGCGCGAGTCGCAGATGACGGACGCGAACCAGAAGGTGACTGCCGCGAACGTGCAGACGAAGCTCGCGACGTGGCAGCAGCTCGAGTCGGACGCGCAGTTGCAGGCGCAGCTTGGCAACAAGGCTGCGTCGCAGGCGTCGTCGCAGGCTGCCGCGCAGTTGCTGGCGCAGATCAACCAGTCGGGGCAGACGGCGCGCACCTCCGACACGAACGCGACGCGGCTCGCGACCACTACCAGCACGAACCGCACCAGGATCGCGACGACCTCGAGCACGAATCGCACGAAGGCGCAGATCGCGGCGGACAACGCCGCTGCACGCGTCACCGCAGCGAAGACCGCAGCAGCCGCCAAGGTAACGGCCGCGAAGACCACCGCGGCAGCGAAGACGACAGACCCCAAGACGGGGAACGCCTACAAGTCCTACAAGGTCACCGTGATGATCCCGCAGCCGGACAAGACGGGCACGGACCCGATCACGGGGCTGCCGTCGACCACGAAGCAGAAGCCTAAGCGCGTCGTCAAGACCGTACCTGCGAACGTGTGGAATCGGTTCAACGCCAGCGGCCCGATGGGCAAGCGCAAGCTCCGGATCCTCGGCGTCCCCGAGGGATCCACGGTTCAGGATCACACGGGCTACTAGGTGAGCGTCAACCCGTACTCCAGCGGCGGCGGCGACATTCTCGATCAGGCGCTGCACGCTGCCCGCACGCAGACGAGGACGGTGCCCGGCCAGAAGGGGTTCTTCAAGGCCGTCGCTGGTGAGCGCTCCCCATTGAACCGCCAGTCGTCGCGGATCGCGAAGCCGTTCGCCGTCAACACGTACCTCGGCGACCCGACGCAGGCGACCGTTGCGACGCCGGCACAGCAGGCGCTGCTCGCCAAGAGTAACGCCACCGACCCGCACACGCCCGGCCCCATCCGCAAGGAAGCCGTCAAGATCGTCCAGGAGTACGTCAAGGCCGCCGACACCCGTAAGCCGATCGCGCAGCACGAACAGCCCGTCGGCCGGGGGCACGCCGCATCCGGGCCGGTCACGTTCGCGCAGACCGCGCCGAACCTCGCCGCGGTCGGGCAGCGTGCGCTCAGTCTCGTTGGATCCGGCATCCCGCTCGGTAGCGTCGCACCTGCGGCGCTCCGCGCGATCAGCAGTCTCGGCCTCGACCCGAAGGCTAAGCAGCAGGTGATCGCCGGGTTCGCGCGAGACAAGACGCTCTCGCTGCCCGGCGTCGGAGCGAGTCTCGCCGCAGCCGCACTCGCACGAGGGAACAGCTTCCCCGCGCACCCGACGACGACGCAACTCTTGACGGCTGCTCTCGCAGACCACAAGGGCGGCTCGTACTGGGACGTGATCAAGAACCTGCCGAAGGACGCCCTCTACACACCCGTCTACGCAGCCGAGGGAGGGTTTGCGCTCGGGCACGCGACGCGCGCAGCACTCCCCACGGGGATCGGCGGAAAGGGGGACACCAGCGAACTCGCGGCCATCGGCAAGAGCCAGTTGCAGATGGCCGAACACCCCGGAGCGTTCGTCCAGCAGCACCCGTTCCAGGCTGCACTGATGGCGATCGGCGCAGCGAAGGGTGTCGGCGGTATCGCGGGCAAGGTCGCGAAGTTGCCCGAGACGGCGCGCGACGTGACGCTGTCGAACTACCCGCTCTCGCCGATCAACCGCGGCACGCTCGACCAGAACCTCACTGTCCGGCTCGCGCAGAAGACGTCTGACGCGCTGCTCGCACGCGGGCCCGAGGCGCTCCAGAGCGAGGCGTTGAAGAACCGCGTACAGGGCGCCCACTCGACGATCGTGCGCGAGCGCGGGCTGAACGACCGCAAGCAGTTCTCGGAGTACGCCGACGCGAAGAAAGGCATCAGCCGCCGGCGTCAGGCGTCGCTGCTGCAGAACGAAGCTCAGGGGCTCACCGCTACCGAGCGCGAAGGCTTCTACAGGGCGGTCGGGGAGAAGCCCACGCAGCAGGCGCAGGCCAAACTCGCAGGCGCTCAGGCGAAGAAGTTCGACCAGCCGCTCACGCCAAAGGAAGAGCGGTTCCTCACCGCAGCCCGCGACGTCGCACAGCGACGCACCGGCGAGCTCGTGGACGATGGCAAGCTCTCGCCCGAGGCGGCGCTACGGCGCGACTACCAGCCGCTTGTCCATGTGCGCGCCCAGCAGGGAGACGCGACGGCGACGAGCATCCTCGACGTCGAGCGTCAACTGCGGAGCATGGACGATGCGCGCTCGAGCCCCGACCCCGCCACGCGGGATGCTGCGGTCGCGCGTGTCGCCGAACTCAACCGGCAGCACAACGAGCTCGTCAAGCAGTTCGCGTCCGAGCAGCCGGCGGAACCGTTCCGCGTCCCGATGGTAAAGCCGAAGGTCAAGAGCGAGTTCAACACGCCCGGCCAGCCCGTGCGCGCGAACGCGAACCTGCCGATCACCGGCATCGGCAAAGCACGCTCGTACGGCGACCAGCTCCGGTCGGGAAACTTCACGCAGACGCCCGAGGCGTTCAACCGGCAGCTGCTCGAGGTGCATACCGCGCAGGACGCAAAGGCGTTCGTCGAGCACGTGGTCAACCCGAAGAACGGACTCTCGAGGCCCGTCGCCAACGGAGAGGCACTACCGGATGCGGTACGCGAGAACTACGTGCTGCGCAACACCGATAACCTGCGCACGAAGCCAAAGAACGCGGACGCGTCCGTAGATGCAGCGGACTTCACGAACGCCGAAGCGGACGCCCTCTCGACGCTCAAGAACCTCGACGAGGGCTGGACTAGCGACCCGAACGAGATGCTGCGCGTCCCGGCGGATGGCAACTTCGTGCTCGTCCCGAGGCCCGTCTACGACCAGATCACGAAGAACGTTGCGCGTGTCCGACCAGGCTCTGGCGCCGCAAAGCTCCAAAGCGCCACCCGCGCGTTCAAGACCGGCGTGCTGATGACGCGCCCCACCTACCCGCTCACGAACCTCGTCTCGAACGTCGCGCAGGCCGGCATCGGCGGCGCCGGCCTCACTTCGTGGACTCGCGCGCTACGCGGCAGCGTGCCGCTCGCACCAGGCGTGCAGGACGCGGGCTTCATCGCACGCGAGTTCGGCCACGGCGCACAGCAAACCGCGCGCAGCCTGCTCGACGAAGGCAAGCCGCTGCAGGCGATCAAACAGGCGACGCTCGGCAACTACATCAAGACGATCCGCGACCTCTCGATCGCCGTCGACAACAAGGGTCGCGAAGCGATGTACGCCAAGGCCGCCGTCGGAGAAGCTAAGACCCTTGCCGGCAAGGGCTTCCTCGCGAAGTTCAAGCCCGCAGACGACGCCGTCCACGAGTGGCTACAGAAGATGGCGGACGGCGACACGCCAGAGACTCGAGCCGCCGCGGAGCGCGCCGTACAGAAGGTCAACGACCTGATGGGCGACTACGGGTCGATGCGGTCGAACCCTGCGCTCGACGCGACGATCCCGTTCCATCGCTGGACGCGGTTCGTCTTCGCGCTGATGCTCAAGACGCTTCCGCTCAAGTACACCGGACGCGACCTCGCCCTCTACGATCTTGGCAACATCGGACAGCAGGGCTCGAGCCAGCGTGGCGCGCTGCCGCAGTACCTGCAGGAGTCGATCCCGCTCGGAGGATCGCCGACCGCCGCCTGGGGCCTTACGACGTCGCGCGCCAACTCGTTCGCCTCACCCGGCACAATGCTCGAGCCGACCCCCACGGGTGGTGTCGACATAGCCGGAGCAATCAACCAGCTCTCGCCGTTCGCAGGGATCGGGTACGGGGCGCTCACGGGGAAGAACCTCGAGACCGGCCAGGCGCTCCGAAACGGAGCGGGCAAGCCGATCGCGAGCCTCGAGGATCGCGCACGCTTCATCGGCGCGCAAGCGTCCGGATTCGTGCCGCCGATCGGCGCGCTATCGGGTGGCATCACCGGCAAGGCGGACACGTCGATCCCGTTCCTCGCAGAGCAGAAGCGACCCGCGAAGAAGGTGCCGCTCGGTGGCGTTCAGCCTCATCAGCCTGCGTGGCTTCCGATCCTCAACCAGATCAGTCCCGTCCGCATCACGCTGCGGAATGAGACGGCAGACCAGTACAAGGGCTTCAAGTCCTTCGCCGCGCAGCTGCGTAAGGCATTCAAGGACGAGATGAAAGCGAAGGCGACTACGCCCGAGAAGTCCGCGGCGATCGTGAAGAAGTACAGCGCGATCGGCGCGGAGGCCGCCAAGCGCAAGGCGTACTTCGAGAAGAACCCTAAGGCTCTCGCCGCCCTGCTATCTGGCGGATCAGACGCGACGGAGCTTCCATGACCCCGGTGAAGAACACGAATCCGCAGATGCACGCGATGATCGCGATTGCATCCCACGCGCCGCCGAGCGTGAAGTGGACGACGGCGAACAGCGCTATGCAGAACGCTACGGCGAGCAGTTGGGCTAACCAGTTCTCCACTACCCGCGAGGGTACTCCCTGATGGCGAATCCCGCAATCCCCGATCCGCTCGCCGCGATCAAGCGGGCTGCTGCCGCGAACGGGCTCGACTGGCGTCCGCTCGCCGCGATCGCACAGCACGAGTCGGGCCTGAACCCGGCCGCGATCGGCGACGGCGGCCACGCATTCGGCTTGTTCCAGAACAACAACGCGGGTGGGACGATCACGGGTGACCCGAACCCGCGACGCTTCCTCAACCCGAACGTCAGCGCCGACTACACCGCGAAGGCGCTCGCGCGACTCAACCTCTCTGGCCTCACGCCCGAACAGCAGATCCACGAGATCGTCTACCGCTACGAGCGCCCCGCCGACAAACCCGCCGAGGAGCGTGCCGCGCTCGGCTACTACCGGACACGCTACGCGGGGCTACCGGGGCAGGTGGCGCCGGCGGGGCAGCCGCTTCCAGCCACCCCGCAGGCGAGCGCCCCCGTCGCAGGTGCTCCGCAGCCCACCACGCAGGGACTCCCGAACCTCGCCGCCTACCAGCAGTCGTACAACCTCCGCCAGCAAGGCAACCAGCGTGCACTCGACGCGCTCGGCAAGATCAGCGGTCAGCGCACCCTCGCACCACAGGCGCCGGACTTCTCGAGCCTGACCGCTAGCAGCATGGCGACTCAGCAGACGCAACCCGTGACGCCGACGCAGCCGACGCTGCCTCGGACACACGTCACCGTGCCACTCAAAGGCGCCCCGCCGAAGGGCCTGACCGCCGAAGGCCAGAAGGCCGTAGAGCTCGCGAAGCACTACCTCGGCACCAAGTACGTCTTCGGCGCCGCCGACCCGAAGAGTGGCTTCGACTGCTCCGGTCTCCTGCAGTACGTCTGGGGCAAGCTCGGCGTGAAGATCCCCCGCGTCGCAGCAGACCAGTTCAAGGCTGGGCGCGCCGTCGACCCGTCGCAACTGCAGCCGGGAGACGCACTCGCGTTCTCCGAGGGCGGGCGCATCGGGCACATCGGGATGTACATCGGCAATGGTCAGTTCATCCAGGCGCCGCACACTGGCGACGTCGTCAAGATCAGCCCCCTCGCGGGGCACTACCAGAGCATCCTCGCGGGTGCTAGGAGGTTCGCATGAATATCCAGGCTCATCTCTGGCTCAACACCGCGCTACTCGTCGCGATCCTGATCCTGTGGGCTCTCGGGCGCTGGGGTCGCTGATGTACATCGGCGGCGGCGCGGTCCTGCTGATCCTGATCATCATCGTCGTCGTCGTGCTGCTCTTGCGCGGGTGACGTCCACCACGAAACGCCCGGTGGGGGCAGGGAGGGCATGTGCCGGTCGCTGACGATGACCAGGTCTCGCTTCGCGGGTACGTGGACGCGCTCTTCCTCGAGCGGCGCCGCGTCTTCGAGGTCGAGCTTGAGCAGCTCCATTCGTTGTTGCTCGCGCAGCGCCAGCATGTCGACACGGTCTTCCATGAGAAGGAGCGCGCCGCGACTGTTGCGGACGCTGAGCGGTCGAAGGCTGCCGAGGTGTTGCGGCGCTCGCTCGAGGCGACGATCAAGAACGTTCACGACCAACTATTTCAGCACATCGCGGAGCAGGTCAAGCAGATCCACGCGGCGATGTCGTCCGCGAAGGAACTCTCTGCCGCGCAGGACACCAGCGTACGGGATCTGATCCAGGCGCAACTCGTGGCGGCTCGCGAGTCGGCGGAGAAACTCGAAAAGAGCAATGAGAAGCGCTTCGATGCAGTGAATGCGTTCCGCGAGCAGCTGGCCGACCAGGCCGCGACGTTCGTGCCACGTGAGGTCTACGAAACGTCGTTTGGCGCGTTACAGAAACAAGTCAACGTCCTGACGGGACGCATCGACATCGCTACCGGAAACGCCGCCGGTACCCGCGCGACGTTCGGGATCCTCTTCACGGTCGCGACGATCGTGATCTCGATCATCGTCCTGCTCGCGAACCACACGTTCAGCTAACCGCCGCCGACGGCATCGGCACCACGACACGACCCAGCCGAGGGAGAAACACCCATGTCCGCAACGCTCAAAAGCGCGCTCATCCGAGCCGCTCGATCCTTCATCACCGCCTTCATCATCGTCTACCCAGTCGCTGGCCTGATCGGCGTCGCGAACGGCACCAACCCCGTCGACTGGAGCCTCGCCCGCTCCGCAGCCGTCTCTGGCGGCATCGCGCTCGGCTCCTTCATCTGGCGACAGTTCATCGACCCGCTGCCCGTCCCCACCCTCGCCGACAAGACCACCTACCCCGCCGTCGACGGAAACGACGCGAACGTCTCACGCACCCCCCCTGCCGATGGCTGACGCCGCCCCGTACCCCGGCCCCCTCAAGGAAGGCGCCCACGGCCCCGCCGTCGTCGCCATCCAAGGCGCCCTACAGGCATGGTCGATCAAACGCCACCGCCTCCACCCAGACGACCACAAACTACGACTCTACGGGCCTACCGGCGACTGGCTGCACCCGACATCGCTCCAGGTCGGGCACTTCCAGCAGCTCCACTCGATCCCCGTCACGAACACCTTCGGGCCGCACGTCCACAACGCGCTCGCCCAGTGGTACACCCCCGCCGGCCGCAAGCGCCTCGTCGAACTCGAGCATGAGAGGAAGGTTCATGCCTACCACGCGCTGCTCGTGCAGTGGGCGCTCGCGATCGCCGGCAACCGAAACGACTGGGTCTACACCCAGGGGCCCCGTCGCATGGATCTGCTCAACCGTGGCGGCGATCCCTCCACCCAGCGGAACGTCTACGGAGACTGCTCTTCGACCGTCGCCGCACTCATCCACCTGGCCACCCGAGAAGTGGGACTACCCGACCCCGACCTGAGCCCATGGCCGACGACGTACACCATGATCGACAAGGGTAGGGCGGTCTCGTCACTGTTGGCCGTCACCGGAGATCGCGTCCACTACGGCTCGAACTCGCACGTCGGCATCTACATCGGGCATCCGCGCGTATCGGTGCTCTCGTTCGGTGGCGAGCCCGGCCCGCAGAACCGCGAACTCCACTACCGGCCGATCTACGGCTGCCGGCGGGACGTCTCCTGATCGACCGTCTGCGCGGCGCGGTGGGTTCGCCCATCCTGATGCGCCGCCTCAACGGCTGGCTAACCCTGTTCTGGGTCTTCATGATCCCCGTCTCGCTCGCCACCGGATGGGTCAAAAGCGTCATCTACGTCTCCGCGCTCTCCCTCTGGGCGCTCGTCTCCGCCCACTGGAGCGCGTGGCAAGCAGCACGGGTGGAAGTCCACCAGCACGAAGACGCCGACGTCCGCGAAGTGCTCGACGAGATCCGGGGGAGCGATGCGTGAACCGTACGACCCGAGCGACTTCAACGAAGGCCGCTTCGACGGCAAACGCATGACCGACCTGAGCCCATCCGGATTCCCGATCGTCCGACCCGGGCCAGTCGCGCGCGACTATCTCAACGACGACTATCCGACACCCCGCACGCTATCCCCAGACACGAGGAGCACCCGCATGCCCAGCAACGTGCATTGGTTCATCGACAAGCGGAAGAACACCGCCCACGTACGTAGCGTCGGCACCGACCCGGAGACGTTCACGATCAGCGTCGACACGCCCGGACAGCGGTCGAACACGTGCACCGTGCCGGCGTCGTTCTTCCGCGAGGTCGCAGACATGATCGACACACCGATCGACCCGCCGGACGCAGCATGAGCGAGTACGGAGCGCACCTGCTCGGGCGAGTCGCGCCTGATGATTCGTGGCACCTTCAGCTGCACGCGTTCTCCGCCGGCCCACCACCGGATCACGTAGAGGTACAGATCAAGCGACCAACGCTCGACCAGTACGACCAGGGCAACACCCCGCACTGCGTGGCGTACGCGACGTCGAAGGTGATGAACCACTTCAACCAGTTCGCGTTCGACGCCGAATGGCTCTACGCGCGGGCGAAAGAGGTCGACGGGATGCCCGGCGTTGACGGCACGAACGCACGAGCCGCCTGCGACGTGCTCCGCTCCAAGGGCCACTGGCGGCGCATCAAGGGCAAGAACACGAAGACGGGGCCGGACAAGAAACACGGCATCGAGTCGAACACGTGGGCGCAGACCGTCGATGAGATCCGCAGCGTATTCGCCGCGCCGAAGCCGCAGCCGGTGCTGATCGGCATCGACTGGCTATCGGCGTGGTTCCAGCCCGTCGAGAAGCACCCCGGCGAATACTGGCTCCAGGACGTCGACCGGGCGGGCTCGTCAGCCGGCGGTCACGAGATCGGGATCTGGGGTTGCAGCGACGAACGGCAGGCGTTCGGCCTCTCGAACACGTGGGGCAACGGGTGGGTGCGAGGAGACCGTCTCGTTTGGTTGCCGTACAAGACGATGGACTGGTTGTTCGGCCACAACGCGGACGCGTGCGTCGTGAAGGATCTGGCGTCTCGGTAGGACGTGGAACGTGATGCCCGGCCGGATCGGGACGGGCGCATGCTCGAAGGTAGCCATGCGACGTGATACCACCGGACGCTAGTCGGAAACACGGAAAGTGCGAGCTTTTCAGCTTCCAATACCCGTCAGAAATGCCCTCTGGCTGGGTTGTTAGAGATACAAGCCAAGACGGGAGCCAGTGGGAAGATGTCCGACGACGAACTACGCGCGCTTCTACTGAGCGTCATCCAGCGGGCTCAGAGCCAGCTTCGCGATCTCGACGGTCACCGATCGCCGCTGTCGCTCGCTCCGCATCCGAAAGCAACTGCCGTAGAGCAGCACCGTTCAGCGTAGCCTCGAGCTTCTCGACGCGCTCGAGGATCTCGTCGAGTAGACCGATCCGGCCTGCTGCTTCGTCCCCCATCACCGCGTCGAATAGGTCGCGCGGGGTGACGCCGAGCTCGACAGCGAGGCGAACGATGCCGACGAGTGGCGGCTCGGCGACGTTGCCCTTGATCCAGGGCTCCGAGGTTCGCGCCTTGACGCCAGCCGCGACGGCGATTTCTGGCCACGTGCGCGCGTCCTTCGCACGGTGACGCTGCAGTAGTTCGAGGTACTTGGGGGTTTCGCTCATGGGTTCACCCGAGCATGCCCTAGCGGGCGCGATTCGTCGCGCTTCCGCCGGGACCAGCACACCCCGCTGGTGTTGCCAACCACGAGCCTCAGAGTAGCGGGGTTGACAACGCAAGGATTCTGTAGCATGATCCGCGTATGGGATTCACGGGAAGCAAGGCAGACCTCGCAGCCGCCCAGCAGATGCTGGACGACGGCAAGTCGATCCGTGAGGTCGCGATCAGCCAGGACGTCTCTACGCAGGCGATCTACCGGCTGATCCAACGCGGGACGCTCAACGTCCCCGCACGCTCGGCCGCAGACAGCGGCTGAGAACGCAGAACGCCGGGCCTCTTTCCACAGGCGACCCGGCGTTCAGAACCAGGAGCATCATCGCATGCCCGTACTACGAGAGACCGTTGGAACGGCGCTCCACGCGAAAGGCCAACTCACAAAGCTGCTCGAGCTTCGCGATTCCCTACGGGGAACGCAGTCGTGATCACGCCGCTCCTGCGCCGCCTGTTCCCGAAGGCGACGATGCACTGCGTCTGCGGGCACGACCGCGACCTGCACGACCACAACCGCCACGGCTCCGACTGCGGCCTCTGCGACTGCACTCGATACCGGGGTGCGAAGTGACCCCCGAACAGCACGCCGCGTACGGGCAGGCGACCGCGAACCTGCGACGCATCCGCCACTACCGCGACCGCGCGTGGAAGCGCGACCGCCTCGAACTCGCACTGCTCGCGTTCTCGTGCATCGTCCTCGGCGCTCTCGCCGACCATGGACTCGACACGTTCTGCGTCTACGCAGACCGACTCTTGCGAGCAGTCGGACTATGAACGCCAGGCCGTACGCCGTTCCCGAGCGCAACCTCGAACCGCCGACGATCCCCAGCGTGCTAACCGAGACGCACTACGTGCTCGCCGCACAAGAGGCGTACCGCGTCTGGCGCTGGCTCACCTTGCGCCGCGCAACCGGCGAAGAAGGCCTCGACTGCCGCGTGATCTTCGCGTCAGGCCAGCTTGCCGACGCGCAGGAAGACCTGCGCGAGTGCGGGCTCTGGATCGATCAGGACGGAAACATCATCGACTTCCCCCAGGAGATCGCATCGTGAGCGCCATTGAACGCTACGTACCCGAAGACGGCGAGATCGACCGCATCCAGCGGATCGCCACCAACTTCGCGAACAGCGGTTACTTCGCCGACGCCAAGGAAGCTCTCCAGGCGTTCGTGAAGATCAGCGCTGGCGCCGAGATGGGGCTGCAGCCGTTCGTCTCGATGAGCGGCATCGCGATCATCCAGGGCAAGCCCGTCGTCGGCGCTGGCATCCTCGCGGGCCTGCTCGACGACCATCCGGACTTCGACTACACCGTGACGTGGGCGCCGAACTCGACCGAGCCGACGTCCTGCACCGTCACCGTCTTCAAGCATGGCATCGAGCGTGGCGAGTCGACCTTCTCGATGGACGATGCCACGAAGGCGGGGCTCGCCGGTAAGGACGTCTGGAAGAAGTTCCAGCGCAACATGCTCTACGCGCGGGCAATGTCGAACGCTGTCGCGTGGTACGCGCCGAGCGTGACGCGCTCCAACGGTCGGGTCTTCGTCGAGGGTGAGATCGAAGACGACGAGCCCACCCCCACCCCTGCCCCGCGTCGGAAGCGCGAGCAGACCCCGGCATCGACGACCGCCCCCCAGCACGAACAGGTCATCGATGTCGATCCGGTTCCGGCCGTGGCCCCCGACGAGCATGCGTCGGTCGAGCCCAACCAGGCAGGCAGCCTGGAAGGCGATGCGGCTGCGGTCGGAGCCGACCTTACTCCGTTCCAGCAGGCGAGCGCAACCATCAAGGGCCTGAACGAGCGGCAGCGCGACGCCGTTTACGACGCGTGTGATCGCCTCGGGATCAAGCGCACCGTGCGCGGCATCCTCGACCGGTTCGGCGATGCGGCGACGTCGCGCGACAAGCTGCTCGCAGCACTCGTCGAGGCCGTTACGCCGCTGCCCGCTGAGGGTGAGGCGGAAGGCGAAGTGCCGATGGGCGATGGCGCGGAGTCGTTTCAGGAGTTCCTCGACAACGACAACGCCGACCTGACGAACACGCAGGAGCGACTCGCAGCAGCCGGGCAGTACGGGAGCGGATCGTGAGCGCCGTCGCCACCAACGCGCTCATCGAGGCAGGCATCAAACACGTCTCGCCGTCGAGTCTCAACAGGTTCCTGAGGTGTCCGGAGAACTTCCGACAGCGTTACGTCTGCAAGAAGCCCGACCGAGCAGGGCACAAAGCCCTGCTCGGCACGGCGGACTCCAAGGCGTTTGAGGACTTCTACGTCGCTCGGCTCGGTGGCGGTCCCGGCATCAGCCTCTCCGACTGTGAGGACTCGTTCCGCGATCACCTGCTCGCCAAGGCGGAAGCGGACGAGTACGACCTCGAGGGTGAAACGACCTCGAGCCTGATCGACACCGGCATCCCAACGATCCGCGCCTACTACCCCGTGGCACAGTCGATGCCCGATCCGATCGCTGTCGAGGAGAAGATCCTGATCGAGCGGGACTCGCTCCCGGTTCCGATCCTGGGCTACACCGACGTCGAGTTCGAGGCGTTCGGCATCGACCGCAAGGGCGCCGCGAACAAGTCGGTCCATCCCGATTGGCGGCTGCAGACGCGGATCTACTCGGCCGCGAAGTCGAAGCCGTGGGGACTCCACGTCACAACGCGAACCAAAGTGCCTGCGGTCTACACGCCGTCCGATGGTGAGCAGTACGAGGAGTCCTGGTCGACAGCGAAGGCTGACCGCACGGTGCGCATGGTGGGACAGATCGTCGCGAGCATGGAAAGCATGATCCTGATGTTCGGCGTCGACGATCCGTGGCCGCAAAACGGGTACGTCCACCAGTGGGCGTGCCCGCGCTGCCCGTACAAGTCCTCGTGTCCGGCGTGGGCATGAGCAACCCCGACAACATCAGCCATCTCGATCACGGCACGAGCCCGTTCGACGTGATCGTCTCCCTCGACCAGACGTTGACGATGGCGCGGCTCGCGTACCAGGAGATGCTCAAGAGCCTGACGTTCGACGCGATCCGCTCGCCACGCGAGCAGATGTACGCCGACGCGATGGCGTCCCTCTGGCTGGCACGCGAGCAGCTCGTCGCGTGCGTCGAGGTGGAGGACGAGTGACCCGCCCCCGTGAACTCCAAGAGTCCGGCCGTGTCTGCGCTGGGTATGCGGGTCGTCGCTGCACGACGATCCTCGCGATGTCGAACATGGAGATGATCTGCGCTATCTGCTCGCGGCGACGCGCAGACGAGATCATTCGCGTCGCGAACCTGCGGCGGAGGAAGTCGTGAGTACCCGCAAGCCGCAGCCGTCGGATTGGCTGGCCGCGTCGGATGTGGCGGAGTTGTTCAACTGGCCGATCAGCCGTGCGGAGAACGTCGTGCGGAAGATCGCGTCGCAGCCGGGCGAGCTCCGTCAGATCGATGGTGTGCGGCGGATCTTCATCGAGCGGCGCGCGCTCGACGAGCGGATCAGACGGGGAAACACGTGACCCTACCCTTCCGGCGGCACGAGGTGCGTATAGAGCGCGATCGTGGTCGACGGGCTCGCGTGCCCCATGCGGACGGCGACCTCGGCGGGACTCATCGCCATCTCGTGCATCAGCCGCGAAGCGTGCAAATGGCGGAGGCTATGAGGCGTCACCCGTCGGATGCCCGCCTGCTTGCACGCCTGCACCATCGCCGCGTGGACGCTCTTCGCCGTCACGTTCTGATGCACGCGCGCATCATCCGCAACCCCGTCGGGGCGTTCGGGCATCACGGGCAGACCGTCGATCTGGGTGATCCAACGTTCGCCGGCTGCCGTCTTGTCGTTCACCAGCAGGCGGCGGCGTGGGCGATCCCAGTCACCCCACGTCACGGCAACAGCAGACGAGACGCGCAGCCCGCCGTGCTCCATCAGCGCGACGACACCCCGGTTCTTCTCCGGGAGGACGGCGTACATGCGGGCGAGCTCGGCCCTGGATGGCAGGGCGCTCTTGCGGCGCTTCCCTTTCGGCAGCTTCACGTCCCGCACGGGGTTCGGTTCAACCTTGCCGTACGCGAGGATCTGCGAGAGGCAGCCGAGGCGGTTCTTGATCGTGCCGGGACTCTTCTTCGCGGCGGTCTGATCCGCGACCCACGCCTGCACGTCCTCGCTGCTGATCGTGTGGGGGTCGTCGTCACCCCAGCGCTCGACGATGTTCTTGATCGAGTTGCGGAAGTTCGCCCGCGTCGTGTCCTTCACGTCCACGCGGGTTTCGAACCAACGCTCGCAGAGGATCCGCGTCGTGGTCGTCGCGTGGCGCGTGGCGGGCAGGATCCGCAGGGTCGGAACTTCGCCACGCGCGAGTTGCTCGAGCACCGCCCGCTGGCGGGTCTCCGCGAGTTTGCGAGTCGGGTACGAGCCGAGGTGCTTCGCCTTGTACGCGCGGCCCTCCGACCAGCGGACGACGAATCGAAAGCGTTGCTCGGGGTGCTTCTCAGTGATCTCAAGCTCACGCTTGACGATAAAAACGCTACTCACGGCTCTCCCAGCAATGCCCGTTGTGTGTCTGGTTGTGACTCTTGACCAGGGAGGATACCCTAATGCCGCTCACTGACTCAAACGGGGGATTCGATGAAGGAATCCCCCACCCCGTTGAACCGCATGGTTGCGACGGGGAACCAACCCGGAAAACCGCTGATAGCGGAAGTACGGCGGATGCTCGTCGTGTGCCCGGTAGTGGCCGCGAACCCGTCCGACGCGGCTCATACGTCCGGTGGGTCGTAACGCCGAAAGGCAAGCGCGAACTCGCGAAGATCCGGGCGGAGAAGTGAATGTCGGCAGCCTCTTCTCCGGCATCGGCGGCATCGACCTTGGCCTCGAGCGAGCCGGGATGCGCGTCTCGTGGCAGTGCGAAATCGACCCGTGGTGCCGAGGCATCCTCGCCCGCCACTGGCCCGACACCCCCCAGTACGGCGACATCCGCACCATCGACGCCGACACCCCCCGCGTCGACGTGCTCGCCGGGGGATTCCCCTGCCAGCCCGTCAGCCTCGCCGGCAAAGGACTCGCACAAGCCGACGAACGATGGCTCTGGCCCGAGTTCGCCCGATGCATTCGCGTACTTCGACCCCGCTACGTCATCGCTGAGAACGTCCCAGGGCTCCTTACTCGAGGACTCGACCTCGTGCTCGCTGACCTTGCCGCGCTCGGGTTCGATGCGGAATGGACAGTGTTCGGCGCCCGGGACGTTGGCGCACCCCACAAGCGCGATCGCGTCTGGATCGTTGCTGCCGACGCCGCTTGCGGGGGATGCGAACGGGTCCCGCGGATCGAAGGGGAAGGATCGGCCAAACGAGGGCGGGCTGCGGAAGATGGCGCTGCGCTGGCCTACGCCTCGCGAGCGGGCGACGGGGAGCGCGGACAGACGGACACAAAGAGAGCGACACGACCGGGAGCAGGTGGCCCGACGCTAAACGAGGCGGTTGGACTTGGACCCCTGAACCCGACGTGGGTCGAATGGCTCATGGGGTTCCCGAGCGGGTGGACAGACTCAAGTCCCTCGGTAACGCCGTCGTCCCCCAATGCGCCGAACACATCGGACGCCTCGTGATGGAGATGGCAGCGTGACCCTCCCTACCCCCCTCGTCTGGTTCGCGTTGTTCGCCGCGTGCGTCGTCTTCTGGGCGAGCGCCGCGTGGGGCGTCACGGAAGCGTGGCCGGCGTCGAAATGCGCGAGCGTCAAGCAGTGCCATCACGACCTCGCGTGGGCGAAGCACGAACGACAGGTGCTGCGCCACCGGCTCGCGGTGCGCTACCAGCGTGACGCCACCTACGCCATCCGCCTCGCCGCCGCCGCGTTCGGCGTACCCGAACACGAGATGCGCACGATCGCCCGCTGCGAATCCGGCATGGGCGCGCAAGTCACCGCCGAAGCCGGCAGCGGCGCAAGCGGCGTCTTCCAGTTCCTCGGCTCGACGTGGCGCCGCACACCATTCGCCAGCTTCGACGTGTTCGACCCCGTCGCGAACTCGCTCGCCGCCGCACAACTCGTGCGCCGCGATGGGTCTTGGCGCGAATGGTCGTGCTCGAGCATCACAGGGGTGCGCTGATGACGTCGATGATCAACGACCACGACGTCCGCATCGTCCAAGGCGACGCCCTCGAGCGCCTGCGCGAGATGCCCGACGAATCGGTGCAGTGCATCGTCACGAGCCCGCCTTTTTGGGGGTTGCGGGACTATGGTTGCGAGGGTCAGATAGGACTCGAGGACACGCCCGACGAGTGGTGTGCGCGCCTCGTCGCCGTGTTCCGCGAAGCACGCCGCGTACTCCGGTCGGACGGCGTGATGTGGCTCGAATGCGGCGACACGTACAACGCCACGCCAGCCGGTAACACGATCCCACGCGCCGAGGGCGGTAACGGTGCCGGCAGATTTCGGATATCAAGCGGGCCCGCGCAGACCGCGCACATCGAAAACGGTCGCAACCGAGCGCCACGAAACCTCGCAGGCCTCAAGCCCAAAGACCTCGTCGGCGCTCCCTGGATGCTCGCCTTCGCCCTGCGCGCGGACGGCTGGTATCTCAGGAGCGACACGATCTGGGCGCGGCCGAACCCGATGCCCGAGAGCGTGACGGACAGGCCAACGAAGGCCCACTCGTATGTCTTTTTGATGACGAAGAGCGCGCGGTACTTTTACGATTCGGACGCGATCCGGGAGGCTTCGCTGTTCGCCGGGGTGACGGCCACCAGTCGAAAGGACGGTCACGACGAGTCCACGGTGCGCGGCGGCGTGAGATTCACCGGTGAGGTCCCGGCAGCCCGTAACGCTCGTTCCGTGTGGTCCATATCTACGGAACCCACGTCTTTCGCACACTTTGCAACATTCCCGCAGGCACTCGTCGAAAAATGCGTCAAGGCGGGCAGCCGCGAGGGCGACACGATCCTCGACCCGTTTATGGGCAGCGGCACGACGGCGCTTGTTGCGCGTCGTCTCGGACGCCACGCGGTCGGCATCGAGTTGAACAGCGAGTACATCGCGATCGCGGCGAAGCGGTTGCAGCAACTCACGCTCCTGGAGGCACACCGATGACCGACCCGACGCTGGAACAGATTGCGACGAATCCTGCGATCGGTCGCGACTGGCCGATCGAGGTTCTGATGTACGTCCTCGCCCGCGAACTCCTCGCCCTGCGTGACGAGCAGCGCGAGCACATGGAGATGCTGCAGGCCGACAACCGCCGGCTCGACGCGCTAGAGCGCAAGCCCGGAACGCGGAACCTCGCCACCCTCGAGGCCCAGGTATGCCGAGTTTCTTCCACGGCAGACGCTGCGGAAGATGTATGCCATAACGACGAGGCCGCCCCCCAGGTGGACGCGAAGCCCGTGGCGCAACGCGAGGGCATCATCACGACGCCCGCCGATTGGCAGCGCATGCGGAACCGTGCCAGGATCGAGCGTGACGCCGAGAAGGCCCGCGCCGACGCCGCGCTCGATGTCGTATCCCGGCGCACGCGGAGGATCCTCGCGCTGATTGATGACCGTCGCGCGGCCACGGAGCGCGCGGAGCAGGCCGAACGCGACCTCAAGCGGTTCATGGAGTACCCGTGGATCCACAACATCGACTGCGACATCCGCGACCCAACGATTGACGGCACCTGCACATGTGGCCTCTTAGATGCCCTCGCGATCGGAGCACCCGATGCCCACTAACCCGCAAACCCACGGGGTGCGACTCGCGCAGATCTGGGGGACGGGCAAGCAGGAACTGTTCGTCCGCTCTGGGTTCATGGATCCCACCCACGTCGCGTACCCGGCTGCCATCGACGCGGCCCGGACTGCGGTGATCGAAGCGGCGCGAAACCTGCGCTCGGAGATTCCGCAACTCATGTCTCCCGGGCCGCATGCGAATGCGTGCATCGCATTAATCGCCACGCTGGACGTCCTCACGTCGAGCGGGGAGGCATCGGATGGTTGAGCGCAAGCGCAAGCGGTCTCTCTGGTTCTACCGCTACCGCTTCACGAAGCGTGACGGCTACTGGTACGTCCTGCTCAAGCCGCACGACCCCGCATGGGAGTTCGTCCGAAAAGAGGAGGCATCGTGACGCCGCCAACCAGCCACGGCGTGCCGGTATGGCGTGCGCAGTACGCGGCGGGATCGAAGACGTTCAGCACGTTTCGCGATTACGTCACGAACGAAGACCTCGAACCCGGCATCTGGTATCCGTTGGCGGCACGCGCGGAGATCAGGGCGCGGATCGCCTACCCGTGGGAGGACGCCGGTAACCACGACTGGACGACAGTGCAACGCGAAGCATTCGACCGTGGCGTCGACACGATCCTCGACCTGCTCGGCCTCACACAGGGGGACACGTGAGCTTGGTCATGGGGGTTGACTCGAGCACGCGTGCCATCCACTGCGCCGCGATCACCTTCGATCCGCCAATGCAGATTTGGCTCGCCCACCGCCCCGTCGAACAGCACGACGGGCACCAGAACGGGGCAGCGTTGCGCACGAGGGCCGCAGCCGACGCACTCCACGACTGCATCGTGGAAGTGAATCGGAATGCTGGCGTCTACGAGATCACCAACGTCGCGATCGAACGCCCCGCCGGCATGGGCCTCGACAAACTCCTACCCATCTACGGCGCCCTCTGCGCGATCGTACCGCGACGCATGAGCGTCACCGGCATGACCGCATCCGAATGGCGCAAAACACTCGGAGCGGGACCAACGAAGACGTCAGGGCATGAAGCCGTCGCCGACATCGCGTTCTCCGGGATCGTCATCGAATACGACGAACACGAACTCGACTCGATCGGCCTGGCACTCGCCTACCGGCAGATGCTGCATCAGGCGGTCGCCGCGTGACGTGGCTACGCATCGACGACTCGTTCGTAGACGACCCGAAACTCGTTGTACTCAGCGACGCCGCGCACCGAGCCGTCCTCCGCTCATGGGGATACGCCGCGAAGCACGAAACGGACGGGCACCTACCGGCGCCGATCGCGAAGGAGTACACGCGCGGCAAAAAGGCGATCCTCGACGAGATCCTCGAGCAGGGCCTCTGGAAACTCAACGGTGGCAGCGGCTACGTGATCCACAACTTCAACAAGCGCAACCCGACGAAGGCCGAACTCGCGAAGCATCGAGCGGTCGTCGCTGATCGGCAGAAGAGGTGGCGCGAGACGCACCGCGATGAGGCAGGGAAGTTCCATGCGTAACGCATTTAGTAACGCGTTACGTAACGCGTTATACGACGCGTTAGTAACGCGTCGTATAACACCGCCCCGACCCAGTAAGAGCTTTAAGAGCAAGAGCTCTTCCCCCAAATATCAAAAAATCGATCGATCGACAGCCCCAAAACATCCCTAACCGGAAACCACCCAGCCGGGACCCCCGATCGAAAGAGCTTTTCAAAATGTCGATTCAAGAACTAATCCGGGACTACGAGTTCTCCCCGAACGTACGCAACGAGATGTTCATCGCCTACGACGAGAACCCCAAAGGATTCGAGCGCGTCGCAACTCGAGCCACGAACGCAAACAACCCTCCTGCTGCCCTCACCTCGATGATCCGGCAAGGCGCACACCTCAAGGACGCAGAACGCAGCAAAGGAACGAAGCCCGCAGCCGACACGCTCAACGACCTCGCAACGATCGCAGCACACGCCTACCGAGCACGCATCACGAAATACCCACCCATCGACGAGCGCGGCTGGACACACGACGACGCGATCGCCTACGGCGTCTGGGTCGCATCCACCTGGTCGAACCGGGTAGCGCAAGACGACATCGAACGCGCCATGCGAATCCTGATCAACAAGCCATGGGATGTCGAATCCGACCCCGCACTCGGCACCGGATGCCCACCCGAATTGCTCGCACGCATCCAACGCGGCATCTCACGCATCGGCATCGTCGAAGCGAAACCAGTGGCGGCGCCACCGGCAGCGGACACCCTCGCCCAACGCCTACTCGACACACTCGGAGAGAAGGCCGCATGACCCCCAGCCTCTCCGACTACGCCCACCAGATGCTCGGCAACCAAAACCGCGGCAAAGAACCCGACGACCTCGAGCTCGCCGCGCAAGTCTCCGCATCCACCCCCGCCGGCAAACACCACCTACGCGGCATCCCCGTCGTCGGCGGCGTCGGCGGAACCCAACCCGGCACCGACCCCCTCCAAGCACTCCTCGACAAAGAAGAACGCGGCGAGTTGAGGTTTCGCTAGGAACCCGCTTGACAGCCCCCCAAAAACGTGCCAATCTACCGAGCGGACTGGTATCCCCAGATCCAGACGAAAGCCACCCCACCAGGTGGCTTTCGGCGTTCTAGGACTCATGGCCCAGACAAAACGAACCCCAACCGTGCAGGCGGCGATCCTCAAGTCGATCGAGCTTGGCAACTACAACCACCACGCAGCTGCCGCAGCCGGAATCAGCGAACGCATGTTCTACGACTGGATCGAGTCCGACGCGCAGTTTGCAGCAGACGTGGCGCGGGCAAGGGACGTCGCCACCGAATCCCTGGTGAACGTGGTGCGTGGTGCGGCGATGAACGATTGGCGTGCTGGTGCGTGGTTGCTGGAGCGCACGAGGGCGGGTCAGTTTCGCGAGTCGAAGGAGGTCGAGCATGGTGGTTCGATCGCGATCGATAGTCTGTTGCTTGGCGAGCCGGACGAGGCCGCGTGATGCGAAATGCCTGCAAACTCGTAGGTACTAGGGGACTCGTCGAGTCGTCGCAGGCGCTTAGCGTGGCGTATGGGGGCTCGATCTAGTGGCGACCATCGCTGAGCTCCAGGAGAAGCTGCGATTCGAGAACTACCGGCGTTTCCTGCGCATCGAGGATCGGCGCTCAGGGAAGATGGTGGTGTTCGAGCCGAACAGCGTGCAGCGTCGCATCCGCGCAGAGATCGTCTCAAGCCTGCGGGCTCAGCAGCCGGTTCGTATCATCATCCTGAAGTCGCGACGGATGGGTGTGTCGACGGTGATCCAGGCGTCGTTCGCGCACTTCGCGTTCACCACCAGGCGGTTCTCTGCGATCACCGGTGCGCACCTCGACGAATCATCCGAGTATCTGCATGGGATGACGGAGCAGATGTACGACAACCTGCCGCCGGCGCTCAAACTGCAGAAGAAGACGGGGCTCCGTGGCAAGCGAATCGCGTTCACGTCGGGCTCGAGCCTCCGCACGTTCACCGCTGGTGGTCGCAGCGGAGTTGGTCGCGGAACTGGCACGCGAGCCATCCACGCATCTGAGGTTGCGTTCTGGCCCGACGCCCGCTCCACGCTGCTCGCGCTCCGGCAGATCGTCCCGAACGAACCCGGCACGTTCGTCATCCTGGAGTCGACCGCCCATGGTGTAGGCGATACGTTCCACGAGGAGTGGCAGCGCGCCGTCGACGGACGCAGCGAGTACACGCCGTTGTTCTTCGCGTGGTACGAGTTCGAGGACTACCAACTCGCCGACCACCAGCTGCTTGGCGAGCTCGACGATGACGAGGTCGCGCTCGAGCGCATCGGCGTCACCGACGCGCAACTTGCGTGGCGTCGGCACACGATCGCGAACGAGTGTGGCGGGTCGCTCGACATGTTCCACCAGGAATACCCCGCGACGCCTGAGGAAGCGTTCCTGTCGTCTGGGCGTCCGTACTTCCATGGTCTCGACCAGGTGATCGTCGAAGCGCCGAAGCTTCGTGGTGAGATCATCGGCGCGCCGGTGAAGGGTGGTGGTGTGCTGCGGTTCGTTGAGAACCCGTACGGGCCGCTGCGGATCTGGAAGTCGAAGCAGCCTGGTCGGCGGTACGTGATCGGTGCGGACGTCGCCGGCTCCACGATCCTCGCCGAACACGACGCACGCCCTGTCGGTTCGAAGGCGGATGCGTACTGCGCGTACGTCGTCGACACCGACACCGGCGTTACCGTCGCGAGCCTGCACGGCGTCGGGTGGACGGAAGACGAGTACGCCCTCAAACTCGCGCAGGTCGGACGCCTCTACAACGATGCGCATCTCGCCGTTGAGAAGAACGGTGGGTATGGCACGGCAACGATCATCCTGCTGCGCCAACGCTACGCGTACCCGAACCTGTACACGCACCTCGACGAGGATTCGACGTCGAGCCTGGATGAGACGGGAGCGTTTGGCTACCCGATGTCGAGCACGACGAGGCCTACGGTGCTCGCGACGCTCTCCGAAGCGCTTAGGGATCGTCCTGGGGCGTTCAGGGACGCTGATCTCGTCAGGGAGATGCGGACGTTTGTGTGGAACGATCGTGGTCGCCCGGAGGCTGATACCGGCGCGCACGACGACAGGGTGATGGCGATGGCGATCACGCAGCATGTCCGGAACTTGCGGGCTACGAGGCCGATCCGTCCTGCCGGGTTGCCGGCGAAGAAGCACGCTCGCGTGAATCCGATCACGCGGCGCGCACCACGACCTAGGAGTGACGAGCGATGACGACTGCTGGCGATACGAACACGGCTCTTTCCGCGATCACGACCGTGATTGCGGACCTGACTCCGCAGGCGACGAACTCGTCGAACGCGGCGAAGTCGAACCAGTTGCAGGGTGCGATCACCGCTGCGAACTGGGCGCTGACGTACATCAAGGATGTTCAGACTCTCGTCGTCGGCTACTGATGAGTGTCGATCCTTCGATGATGGGGGGCCCGCCTGGGTTGCCTCCGGGTGGGCCGCCGCCCGGCATGGGTGCGCCTCCGATGGGTGCGCCTCCGATGGGTGGCGCTGGCGCGGGTGACCCGGTTTCTGCGCTGTCGGCTGCGGCGTTTGGGTTGCAGCAGCAGAACGAGCAGGCGCAGCAGGCCGCGACAGGGGCGCTGCAGATGCTCGGGCAACTGTTGGCCGGTCAGCCGAATGATCCGGCGATGCAGGCGCAGACGAGTCCGGGGCCGCTCGCGCCGAACACGATGGGGATGCCCGGAGCGTGAGCACGACTGCCGCTGACTTGGGTCACGGCCAGACCAGCACGACCCGCGAGTCGACGATGCAGGACGCGCTCCCCCAGTTCCTGCGTGACCTCGCGAAGGCCGAGCAGAAGCATCGGGAGCGGTGCGAGCGGTACGACCAGTGTGACCGCATCTACGACGGGAAGCTCGAGCCGTGGCACCTCGCAGCGAACAGCCAGGATGAGGCTGGTGAGTGGCGATCGTCGCTGCACCCGCCGTACGTGTTCGAGAAGATCCAAGCTGAACTCGCGATGCTGCTCGACGACAAGCCGATCGCGAGCGTGAAGCCGCCGCGTGGGAAGCCCGAGTTGAAGGACAAGGCGCAGGCGTACGAGAACAAGTTGAACGAGGATCGGCGCGAGGATAACTACGACGAGAAGATCGCGGGCAACTATCTGCAAGCCCTGCAGCGGGGTGTGTCGTGCGTGAAGACGTCGTGGGCGTACGAGTTCGCGAAGGTGCGGCAGAACATTCTGACGCCGGTTTACGGCCAGGCGACGCCGGCGCGCAGCGTGGAGGCGCAGGACGTGAAGGTTTTTGATCGGCCGACGATCACGGTGTGCGACATGAAGGACGTGATGTGGGATCCGGCGGCAACGAGCCCGGACACGATCACGACGTTGTTCTACCGCACGTACGAGACGAAAGCCAGCCTTAAGGCGATGCAGGCGGATGGCCTCTACGAGAACGTCGACGACGTCGTCGTCGGTGGGAACGGCACGACGGATCGTCCGGGGTATATCGACCGGAAGGATCTTGTCGAGGTGTGGGAGCGGTGGCAGCACCGCCGGGATGGAATCCAGTTGACGGTCGTCGCGTCGCGGACCATCGTGATGCGCGACCAGCTGTCGCCGTACGTGCTGAACGGGAAGGAGATCCCGTTCTCGTTCGTCGCGCCGACACCACGCTTGTTCCGCATCGACGGCAAGTCTGAGCCAGAGTTGATCGCGGACATCCAGGTCGCGCTCTGGCGGAACAAGAATGCGCGCCTCGATCAGGTCGAGCTCGTGAACAACAACCCGTTCTTCGCGCGTGATTCGGAGCAGGACACCGATGCGTGGACGTGGGCGCCAGGCGCGGTCAACTTGACGAACGGCAACCCTGCGGATGCGGTGATGCCGTGGTCGCCGAACACCTCGATCTTCAAACCGTCGCTCGATGAGGAGCAGGTGTTGAAGGGCGACATGGAGACGATCTCGGGCGTGAACCCGTTCGTTTCCGGGTCGGAGACGAGCACGATCGATCAGAAGACGGCGACGGCGGTGAAGGCGATCCAGTCGATGGCGCAACGCCGGATCCTGATGAAGAAGCAGAAGTTCGCGAACCAGGAACGCCAGATCGGGAAGCACCAGCTGTTGTTGAACGAGCAGCTCGCGCCTGATGTCGTGCCTGGGTACGGCCCGAATGGTGAGCCGATGCCGTTGCAGATCCAGGACATCATCGGGTGTACGTACGAGGTTGAGGATGCGGACGAGTCGCTGAACCGGCAGGAGCGCCGGCAAGAGGCGTCCCTGATGTTGCAGACGATCGCTGGGCTGATGGCGTTGCCGCAGTTCGGGATGATCGTGAACGCGAAAGCGATCCTCGAGGATTTTTTCGAGTCGTATGATGTTGACCCGGAGGCGATGCTGGTTGAGCCGCCGCCTCCGGCTCCGATGGGTGTCCCTGGTCTGGGCGGTGGACTGGCCTCGACTCAGCCTGGTCAGGGTGTCCCGCTCGGCGCAGTGCCAACAACCCCTTCGGGGGCTGGCGCGCCGAGTTCTATCCCGTTCGGGAGGCCGGCAGCGTGACGTTCCAGCAGCCCAGCGATACGAGTGCGTTCGCGTTTGGCGAGTCGTGCCCGACGTGCGGGTTGATTCGTCGTGCCGACTCGAACCTCGACACGATCGGTGGTCACCCGCTGCACGTCGAGGGTGGCAGCGACGTGATGTGGCGCCTCGTTGCGCACCTGCAGATGCTGCACCGCGAGATGGACGATTCGATCCGCGAGATGCGTGCCGAGACCGCTCGACTGGCCGCCCTCGGTATCGACGCTGAGGCGCGTCCCCACCCGTCCAAGACCCGTTTCCTGATCGGAGAACCCGCATGACCGAGACGACGAAAGGCACCGTCGCAGCGCAGGCGAACGCGACGGCGCCGAACCACCCGACAGACCCGGCGAAGACGACGAGTGCGGCGGCACCGCGACGCAAGACTCCGCTCGACCCGAAGCAGCCGGCGAAACTGTCGCCGAAGGAGAACGCGGAGGCGAAGCACACCCACGAGGAGCGCAAAGAGACACCCGCGAAGCTCGGCAAAGGGAGCGCGCTCGTCGCGTTTCGTGGTGGTGCGCGTGACGGCACGACGTCGACGCTCGCCAGCCACGACCTGCTGTACGTCGTGGATGACGCTGGCGATATGTACGTCCGGAAGGACGAGCAGGAGGGTGACTTCCGCGTCTACCAGTACACGACGGCGGATGGTGAGCCGCACCCGGTGACGATCATCAACGGGCCGGAACGCACCGGGACGCTCGAGCGGGATCTCGCGGAGCTCGCCGCTGCGGTGAAGAAGAACCCGAAGGTCAAGGGCGTCGGTTGAACATTGACGCCCCCGCGCAGAACGTGCAGCAGGACGAGATCGCTGCACTGCACGATCGTCTCGCGAAGAACGCCGATTACACGGCGCTCTCGAGTCTGGTCGACGCGCGGGTAGAGGCTGTCCTGTCCGGGTTGGAGAAGCCTGGTAGGACGTTCGAGGAGTACATCACGCTGACTGGTGAGTTGCGAGGCTTGAGGGCTGCCAGGGGCGCGTCGACACACAGGAGAGGCCGATGAGTAGCCTGGACGAGACCGAAGCGGCGATCAACGACGCGATCAACCCACCCGACCCCGAGCCCGACGTCGAGGAGACTGGCGCGGACGATGGTGCGGTCGGGACGGAAGCGCCGCAGGAGTTGATCGCTGGGAAGTTCAAGACGACCGACGACGCGATCAAGGCGTACCTGGAGCTCGAGCGTGAGCACACACAGGCACGCCAGCAACTCGCGCAGTACCAGCAGCAGCCCGAACCCGAGGCCGAGCAGCCCGAGCCGTACGATCCGCTCGCGTCGTTCGCTGTCGGGTATGACGATTCGGATCGCCAGCAGATCGCGAACTCGACGTACACGAACCCGCAGGAGACGCTCGAGTGGGCGATGAGCGACGAGATCGCGAAGTGGAACCCGAACCTCAAGAACGAGATCTACCAGTTGTGGTCGACGTTCGCTCCGATGGACGCACACTCGTACGCTGCGAAGCTCGCGGTCACGGCGGAGCGTGAGCAGGTCGAGCAGTTGCGTTCGCAGTGGGAGCAGGAGCAGCAGTCGCGCCAGGCGGAGACGAACCACAAGACGGCGGTCGACGCGTTCAAAGAGGCGTCGAAGTTGCCGGAGTTCGCGAAGTACCAGCCGCGTATCGCGGAGCTCTACACCACGCAGGGGCCGGTCGATGATCGGGATCCGCGTCTCGCGACTCCCGAGGCGATGACGGACTACGTGAAGACGTTGTACGCGCGTGCTCGTCTCGAGGAGTTTGAGGCGCAGGAGTCGGCGACACTCGCGGGGCAGGCACCCGCGAAGCCGGCGGCTGGTGCGAAGGCTCGTACGCAGACACGGTCGACGGCGTCGGGTTCGAGTGGTGTGAGCGCGCAGGATCAGGCGTTCCTCGATGAGGTTCTCGCCGGACAGCCGGGAATGAGCTAACCACCAACGCACGTTCGCACGACCCCGCCACACGGCGGGTGCACGAGCGATAACCCGCATTGTCTGAGGCCATCAGGCGGGCCGCTCACTAGAGGCAAGAGCACCACAACAACACCTTCTAGAGAGCAGGAACACCATGGCAAACCCCACCCTCACGGGTGTCGTCTCCGACGCGACCATCGCCCAGGCGCAGCGCGTCGTCGACATGAACCCCGTTATCCAGAACCTCCAGGATGACGTCTCGCAGTTCACGAACTACCTGCAGAAGATCAAGAGTCGCCCGGCGCACTCGCAGATCGTGCAGTGGCTCGAGGACGACCTCGTGCCGATCATCGACACGCTCGCCGTCAGCGCCGCAGTGGCGACCGGTGGCACGTCGACGCTGACGTTCACGTCGAACCCGTTCCGCGTGCGTGACGTCCTGCGGTTCTCGACGTCGGGTGAGAACGTCGTCGTGACCGGCATCACCGGCGTGAGCGCTGGTGTGAACCGGGCACTGTCGCTGCAGGGCACGACCGCAGCGGCCGGCTCGGACGTGATCAAGATCGGCAACGCCGCACTCGAAGGTGCGACGCTCGGCACGCTGATCCAGACGAAGAAGATCGCACAGTCGAACTACTGCCAGATCCAGCGTGACCCGTTCGGCTTCACGGAGACGGCACTCGCGTCGGAGATGTACGGCGGGAACCTCGACACGAACGAGAAGGCGGAGAAGTTCATCGAGCATCGCCGCCAGCTCGAGAACACGGCGTTCTTCGGTCAGCGCGCGTACGACTCGTCCGGCACGCAGCCCGTCGCGTACGCCGGTGGCGCGATCGATTACATCGCGACGAACAAGACGACGTCGGTGTCGACGCTCGACCAGAAGACGTTCGAGACGTTCCTTCGCAGCGCGTTCCGGTATGGCGGCACGAACAAGGTGCTGTTCTGCTCGCCGCTGATCGCGTCGGCACTGTCGAGCTTCCCGCTCGCGAAGCTCGCGCCGGCGGACAACGAGAAGCAGCGCAGCTGGGGCACGAACGTCAACTCGTACATCAGCGGTTCGGTCGCTGGGCGTGTCGACATCGTGGTCAAGCGTGACTGGATGGACGCGCAGACGGCGTCCGGCAACAACGTCTCGAGCCCCGCTGGCATGGCGTTCCTGATCGACACGGACGCCGTGAAGTGGCGCCCGCTGCGCGACACGCGGTACCTGCCCGGCCGTCAGGGCAACGACGAGGACTCGAAGAAGAACGAGTACCTCACCGAGGGTTGCATCGAGTTCGACAACGAGAAGCGCCACGCGCTGCTGCTTGGCGTCACCGCGTACAGCTAGACCCGCACCTGGGCCGGCGCGTCCCTCCTCTACCCCAACCCTGGGGCGCGTCGGCTCGGCACATCTCACCAACGATCGAGAGGCCAAACCCCATATGAGTATCCACCCGAATCAGTCGAAGCGGTACGTGTCGAAGAGCGATCACTTCGTCTTCAACGTCCGTAACGCGCGTCGCGAGTTGCTGCGTGGCGACGACGGGTATAGCCGCGAGGTTGAGACGGCTCCCGCGATCGTCGTCGAGTTCAAGAACTTGATGCAGCACAGCCTCACGCCAGAGTACGATCGGGCGGTCGCGACGCGGCATTTCTTCCCGCAGGCAGCGTGGCGTGCGAACGACGCGAAGCACGAGTCGCACTCGATCATGGGCGCGCTCCCGTCGATGACGCCGCAGGGCATGTTCCAGCCGGGGCCGGGTGGCACGCAGAACCTGATCGGGATGACGTCGGCGTACGACCCGACGGTGCACTTCGGTATCTTCGAACTCGCGTGGCTCGCGGACGTCGAGAGTCGCGCGTATGCCGAGCGTGTGCTCGACACGAACGGGCTGAACGGCCTCGAGTACATGGAAGTCGTCGCGGAGTCGCTGCCGTCGCCGTGGCCGTCGTACGACAAGATCGGTCAGGGCGCTTCGCTGAAGATCCCCGCGATGGTGCGCGATCTTGGTCTCGACGCGGTCGGCGTGTACGCGTACGAGGCGGCGACGAAGAACCGTGAGGGTGTGTTGAAGGCGCTGCTCGAGTTGGCTGAGGCGAAGCTCGAGGCGGACGTCGACCAGGCTGGGCTGGAACGCATCCTGTGAAGAACCTGACCGTCGTGATCCCGTGGGATAAGCGGAACGCGAACTGGCTCGAGATCGCCCTCGCGAGTCTCCCTGAGGGCATCCCGTACGTCATCTGCCCGAACGACTCGAAGGCCGAGATGACGCAGCAGTTGAACGACGCGTTCGAGGCGATCGAGACGGAGTACGTCTTCATCATGGGTGCCGACGACGCGTTGACCCCGACGTGCCTGCGTCACCTCGCGGAGGCGATCGGTACCGCAGACGTTGCGTACCCGACGCTGGCGGACTACGACATCTACAGCCAGAACCGGCTACGCGAGGCTCGCCAGTCGGACGAGTGGCCTCGCGTGAAGGCGGCGCTCGACGCGGCTGGTCTCGACGATCAGGTGATTGCGCCGGGGGACGACCTCGCGAACGAGATCGTTCTCGAAGCGGAACCACCCGCGTTCTGGAACTTGCAGGACATCAACCATCTGCCGGGGTGTTTCCTCGCGAAGACGTCGACGCTGCGCGCGGTACCGCAGCCCGATCTGCTGTTGGAGGATTGGGCGTGGCACTTCAAGGCGCTCGCGATGGGTGCACGTTACGTCCCCGTCAAGAGCGCGGTGTACCTGTACCGGGCGCGGCACGATTCGTTGTCGAACCGCATCGAGGCGGCTGTCGAGGCGGATGGTGGGAACTATGGGCCGATCCGTTGGGCGATCCGCGAGAGCGTGTACAGCGAACTGTTCGCCGACGACACCGAGGCGGATCCGGCGGGGCGTGTGCCGCTCGCCGCGACGTTCCAGGTCAGCGCATCGGAAGCACAGGCGTACCTGCGCGGGATCCTGCCGGCGCGGTACCTGCCGGGTGCCGTGCATCACAACGTGTTGGATTCGCGGAACGTCGACAAGACGCCCGCGACGATCATGCTGCACCCCGGCGTGAAAGCCGAGAGGTTGCTCGTGCCGCTGCTGCGCGACCAGGGAAAGCGGGTGATCGTGGACGTCGACGACGACTACCTGTCGCCGTCGCTCGTTGGGTGGTTGCGGAAGTGTGGCGCGCACGCGATCGCTGATTCGTGGGTGGAGAACCAGCCGGCGCACCGACGCGTCGTGCGGGACGCGGACTCGATCATCTGTGCGACGCCGCCACTCGCGTACCAGTACGCGAAGGTGAACCCGAACGTCGTCGTGATCCCGAACATGGTCGACCCGGCCGATTGGGAAGCACCGCTGCGGATCGACGATGGGATCATCCGGGTTGGGTGGGCGGCTGCTGCGCAGCACACGCCGGACGTGTACCTGGTGGAGCCCGCGTTGCGTTGGGCGTCCGAGCAGCCCGGCGTGATGGTGTGCTGCATCGGCATGGATCCCGGTTTCGACTTCGCGTACCGGCACTTCCCGTATACGCGTTCGCTGCAGCACTACCGGGATCTGGTCTCGATTCTCGACGTTGGTCTCGCGCCGCTGCACGCCTCCAGGATGAATGACGGCAAGAGTGATTTGAAGTGGCTGGACTACACGATGGGGGGAGCGTTGACGATTGCTTCTGCGCAGCCGGCGTACGCGACGATCCGAAGCGGCGACACTGGTTTGCTCGCGAAGACGCAACTCCAGTTTCGCGACCACTTGCAGTTCGCTTTGGCGGATCCGCAGGCGACGCACGAGATGATCGCGAACGCGCGCCGCTACGTGTTGACGGAGCGGCTCGCGGTGCGGATGCGGAATGTGTACCTCGCGACGTGCGGTGTGGATCCGTACCCGATCCGGCCGTTGCCGGTGCGTCAGGCGGTGGCAGCATGAGTGACTGGCGCGAGCACCCGCCGATGAGTTACGAGGAGATGTACGGCTACCAGCGTGGCCGCGTCGAATCGCGCGACCTCGGCGTCTACATCGGCGGCACCGTCACCGAGCAGCACGACTACGCATCCAGGATGGCTGCGGGTCTCGCGTGCCCGTCGTGCGCGACGCCGTTCCCGTCGTGGTGTTCGATCGCGAACCTCAAAGTCTGGGAAGCGGAATGCCCGAACCTATTCTCCTCGCCGATCGCTGACGGTGCGCGCCGGCTGATCTCGCAGGGTTGCTGTCCGTTCTGCCAGATCGAAGTTTCCACCCCCGCGTTCAACCTGCTGGTGTCGGGCCTGTGACGACGTTCCTCGAACTGCAGGACGAAGCGCTCGACCTCGCCGACCAGTCGAGCCTCGAGGAGCGTGGCCGTGTCAAGCGGTTCCTGAACGAGGCGTACATCGAGCTCGTGCAGCGCACCGGCACGCCGATCAAGACGAGCACCGTCACGACTCTCGTCGACGGCCAGGGTGATTACGACCTGACCGCCACCCCGTTCTCCCTCACGGACTTCGTGCGCGTGCAGATGCTGATCTACGCGTGGGGCGGCACGACGGCGAACCAGACGACACCACTCGAGGAAGTCTCGCCACAGCAGATCTACTGGTTGCGTCGCAACTCGATCTCGGGTGTGGTGCGGGCGTACGCGTTCAACGGTCTCTCGCAGCTGCTGCTCTACCCGGCGCCGATGCTGGGCGACACGTTGCAGATCGCGTACGAGTACCGCCCCGCGCTGATGGCGACAGACTCGGACACGCCCGCCCTGCTGCGCCCCGAAGATCACGCCGCAGTCGTCTACCAGGCGGCGTACCGCGCTGCGCTCCTGTCGAAGTCGCCGCTCGCGAGTGGCCTCGCAGCCGAGTCGCAGACCCGGTCGATGGCGGCGATGGCTCGTCAGAACCGGGCTGGTGGGAGCGTGAAGCGTGTACGTCGAGGCCGTGGAGTGTGGATCCCGAACGACAACTCGACCGACGTCAGGTGGAACTGGTAATGGCACAAGCGGACGAACAGTTCTCTGGATCTGTCGGCGTTGGCGGGCCGATCTTCCTAGGAAACACGCCGAACCAGACGGTTCTCCAGTCGACCAGCGGCCAGCTTCTCGTCAACGGCCAGGCCGTACTGAGCGATCTCGGAGTCACCGAGGGTCGTCTAGTAGTCGCCGCGCCAGCACGCTCCGCCCTGGGAATCGCGACACCCAACAACATCCTTGCCGGGCGGATGCCGCTCACGGCGTACGGTTCGATGAGCGGCGTCCGGTTCATCTACGGGGCGGGCGCGAACACCGACATTCTCCCCGACAACGAAGTCCTTATAGAGGCGGCACTGGAGTACCCGTCGGGCACGATCTATCCCGTCACGTTCGGCGGCAACCGGTTCGGGCGACTCGACCGGTACGGTCTGCTGACCAGCGACCCGGTGGCTGCCGACGTACCAGCAGGCGCGACGTACTACGCGCGCACGCGGATCCTCGCGCCGAACAACTCGACGAACCTCGTGCCAACGAGCGGGTACACCACGCTAGCAGCCGACGTCACGCTCGGCGCTTCGTCGATCACGCTAACCGATCTCCCCGTCGACCGTCCCTCGCCGCTGCGAATGCGCATCGGCGGTTCCGGCACAGAGGTTGTAGAGATCATCAGGATGACGACAGCGTCGAGCCCGTACACGGCGACGCTGCGCGCCGTACTCGTCGCGAACCACACCGCTGCTGGCAGTGTTGTCGGTCAGGGCGTTTGGACGAATCGCGAGATCTCGAGCGACCAGGGTGCGACCGCATCGTCGAACCTCTCGACGTTCGATATCTACTCGGGTACGTTCGGAGTTGCAGCCGTATCGGGATCTACGACGCTCGCTGCCGCCACCAACATCGGTGACACCACGCTGCAGGTCGTCAACGCGGCGACTCCCCTACGTGGTCAGACGTTCACGCTGGACACCGCTGGAAACGTTGAAACGGTAACGGCTCGCACGATCGTGGGCGTCGCGAATCCCTACACGGTCTACCTCACCGCACCACTCACGATTGCCCACGCGAGCGGAGTCGCGTTTGCGAACACGAACTCTGGTGGTTCCGTCGTGATCCCCGTGCCGACCGCCGTTACTGCTGACTACACGTCAAACGCTCCGTCGTCTATCGTCATGCTCGGAGATTCGATCCTGTCTGGCACGGGGAACTACTTTCGGACGCTCGAGTCGTACGCGACGATCGCGCTCGAGCCGACGCACCCGGTGCTGCCGATGTCGAAGAGTGGTGAGTCGGCTCAGCAGTTCGCCGCGAACACGAACGGTGTTCAGCGCCGGGGCCTGTTCGGTATCGGAAAGTGGCTGCTCTACGCGTACGGCACAAACGACATCTACGGTGGTCGCACGCTCGCACAGTGGCAGGCCGACACAGCCACGATCTGCGGATGGGCGAAGCAGAGAGGCTTGAAGGTCGCGATGTCGACGATCACGCCACGCACGACGAGTTCGGACGGCTGGACGACCGTCGCCAACCAGACGGAGACGCTCGCGGCCGGAGCGGGGCTGGTACGGAAAGCCGCAAACGCGTGGATCCGTGCGGGTGCCAGCGGCCTCTGCGACCTCGTGATCGAGGCGGCGGACGCCGTAGAGACGAGTCGCGACTCGGGCCTCTGGAAGGCCGACACCACTATCGGCCCGTACACGATCGACGGCCTACACCCGTCTTACACGGGTCACATCAGGATGGCGACCGCCTGCCTCCCGGGAATGTTCGTCTAATGGCGGGAGCGATCGAGGTCGCGTCGCTCGCTGGTGTCGCTCGGTACACGGGCACCGGCGACGGCGTGACGGACGACACGGCCGCGATCCAGGCCGCGCTCGACGCTGCCGCCATCAGTGGCGGGATCGTGCTGCTGCCACCCGGTACGTACCTCTGTTCGACGCTCGTGATCGGGTCGAAGGTCACGCTTTGCGGCTCGGGCGTCGCGACGACGACGATCAAGTTGAAGTCGGGCACGAACGCTGATCTGCTGACCAGTGTCGGTTTTGCCGACCTGACCGGCACGATCACGACGAACGGCATCAGCCACTTCACGATCTGCGACCTGACCCTCGACGGCAACAAGGCCGGCAACACGAGCGGTTGGACGTTCCGCGTCTACGGCTACTGCTACCGCGTCAACAACGTCGAGTTCGTGAACGGCGCGTCGGGTGGCGCGTGGTCGGAGTGGGGCGTCGGCGGGAACGACATGGAGGCGTACTGGTCGAACTTCAAGATCCGCGAGTTCCGATCCGGCTGCGGCCTCTACTGGTCTGGCCCGCACGACTCGATCTTCGTCAACGGGGTCGTCCAGACGCTCGACTCCTTGATCACCTCCGGTGGAACGACCGCGTACGGCGTCTACCTCAAGGGCTCCAACCTCGGCGGTGGTGGCGCGGCGGGCGAGTTGTTTACGAACGTCCACGTCTGGGGTCGCGTCCATTACGGCTTCTACCCGTTCGCAGCGAACCAGACGTTCTACTCGAACTGCGTCGCTGAGGGTGCGTTCAGGGCGAACCTGCTGCTGACCTCGGGGAGCGCCTGGTCGGGCGGCACGATCTATGGCAACAACGTGAGTGGCGAGTGCGGCATCCAGATCGGCGACGCCACGTACCACTGCACGTACGCCACCGTCAACGGTGTCTTCATGAACAACTTCACGGCGGGCGGGTCGGGCGTCAACGTGCTGAACACCGCGGGGCGCAACACGCTCCGTATCAACGCCGTCTCCGGTACCTGCGATCCGTTCGTGACCGGCAGTCCGTTCCTTGGCGTGCTCGGCGACTTCATGGAGATACTCGTCCAGGACAGCGTTGCGAAGAGCTGGTCGAACCAGCCGATGTTCACGCACTTCGAGGGTGGCCTCTGCACGATGGTAAAGGCGGGCACGCCGGTCGACGCGGACTTCCCCGAGGGCGTCGCGTCGGGCGCGATCGTCGTCGACACGACCGCGTCGAAGATCTGGGTCCGCGTCGGTTCGACGTGGAAGTCGGTCACCGTCTCGTGAAGAACTTCTTCCTGATCATCGTCGCGCCGATCCCCGTCCGCCGCTTCTCGACGAAGGGGCCGTCCGTATGAGTGGCGGCGTCGAGACGGTCACCGCGTTTACGAGCACCGCGATCCAGGCAGCGATCGACAAGATCGTCGTCGACACCGGCGGCGCGGGTGGCGTCGTGCTGCTCCCAACCGGCACGTACCTGGTCACGAGCACGATCCAGATCCCGTCGAAGGTCACGCTGCAGGGTGCCGGTAAGCAGACGACGATCCTGATTCGCCAGTCCGACATCACCGCGCTCAGCATGATCGGTACCGCCGGTGGCGTGAACGGCCCGGGCGGCATCGGCGGGCACATCGCGTCACCGCAGATGTCCGACATGCAGATCCAAGGCAATAACGCGGCGTGGACGTCGCCGCTGGTGCAGATGGCCTACGTGCACACCGCGAAGTTCGAGAACGTCACGTTCGCGAATGCGGGTGGCGTCGCGCTCTACATCCAGTGCGAGGTCTGGGACTCGACATGGGAAGAGTGTCGCTGGGACAACTCGGGCGGCTCGAACATCAGCAAGCCCGCGATGCTCGTCCAGTCCGCCGACGGCGCGACGTTCCCGGCGATGGGCTCGAGCACCGACGCGACGAACGACCTGCGCTTCTACCACTGCACGTGGGAGGGCTTCAAGGATGGCGCGTTCTGGGCGACGAGCGGGCAGGCGGGTGCGTTGCCGATGGGGAACCTCTACTTCTTCGGCTGCAAGGCCGACCAGAACCAGACCGCCCTCGGCGATTGGTTCCGCTTCGAGGGAGTGACCGGCGTCTACCTCCAGGATCTCGACCTCTCGACGTACCAGAAGGGCTCCGCCTACGCGGGCACGCCGTTCTCGATGTTCACGTTCAAGGCGTGCAAGAGCGTCAACCTCCGCAACTGGACGCACAACCAGAACTCATCCGAGACGGACTGCCTGATCCACTTCGACGGCGTCGGGCTCTCCGGTAACGGCAACCGCTACGTCACGCTCGACAGCATCGAGGTCACGCAACCCGGCTCGCGCCCGTTCGCAACGGGCATGGTGAAGTTCACCGGCACGAACCTCAACAACAACTTCGACTTCATCAGCTACCCCCGCTACTCGAGCGTCTCGCCGACGTACATCAAGCCGATCCTGAACCTGTCCTCGGGCACCGTCAACTACGCGATCCGCTCGCAGTACAAGCCGATCCCGTCGAAGCCGAGCGGCGCGTACACGGACTCCGACATCGGCACGCAGGAGCCGGGAGTCCCCGTCGGCATGACGACGATCGCGGGTGTCGACCTGACGAACCATCGCCTCTACGTGCGCTATCCGGACGGCACCTACAAGTACGCGACGCTGACATGAGGAA
>JACDGR010000524.1 GCA_013821525.1 Actinomycetota bacterium | reverse complement strand
ATGTACGCGCGCCCCAACGCGCCAGCGCGGATCGCGGTGGCGCTGGCGAGCGTGAGGTCGAGCTAGCACTGCTGCCGGAGTCCAGTGTGACGGCCGACCTGCCGCTCGCTCGTTTCCAGCCGGCCGACGTGCTGGCCAGCGCATGCGGTCTCCAGGGAGCCGAAGCTTCCGAGCACGACCAGTGTCTGAAGGCCTCGGCGAGGAGCCCTACGCGGACCCGGACGCGCTGGCGCATGCGCGCGAGGTGATCATCGAGCGGGCCGTCTTGCCGGTACCGTCGCGCGACCGCAAAGCTCAATCGGCAACCAGACGCTGCCCTCTCTGACAACGAGCGTGAGACAGCCGCAGGCTCCCCAATTAGTGTAGAGGGCGAGGACGAAGGTTCTCGTGGATACCCAAGCAGAGAGAGTAGGATCGTCGACCGAGGTGCCGGAAAAAGCTCGTCGACGTCGGTTCACCGCGGCCTACAAGGAGCGCATCTTGGTGGAGGCCGACGCCTGCACGCAATCGGGTGAGCAGGGCGCGTTGCTGCGCAGAGAAGGGCTCTATAGCTCTCATCTCGCCGCCTGGCGCGCTGCCCGGCGGGACAGGGGCCTCGATGGCCTGAAGCCTCAACAGCGTGGGCCGAAGCAGAGGCCGCCGGCAGGCAAAGCGAAGGATAAGCGGCTCGCGCAACTGGAGCGAGATCTACGTCGTATGAAGGCGCGGGCCGAGCGAGCGGAAGCTCTCGTGGAGCTCCAAAAAAAAGTGGCTGCGCTACTTGGCGATCCGCTGACGGACGAGGACGAGCCGTCATGATTGGCGCGGTCGAGGCCTCGCGATCGACCCTCCCGGTTTTGGCCTCGTGTGCCGCCCTGCGGGTTCCGCGCGCCACGTACTATCGCCGGCAACGGCCAGCCCGCGTGCACTGCAGGCGAGCCCAGCACCGCGCGCTGAGCGCCATCGAGCGGCAGGAGGTTCTCGGCGTCCTCCACGAGCCTCGCTTCATCGACCTCGCGCCCGCTCAAGTGCACGCCGTGTTGCTCGACGAAGACCGCTACCTCTGCAGCGAGCGCACGATGTACCGCGTTCTCGCCGCCAACACCGAGGTGCGTGAGCGTCGCAATCAGCTGCGACATCCGCTCTACGCGAAGCCGCATCTCGTGGCCAACGGCCCGAATCAGCTTTGGAGTTGGGACATCACGAAGCTTCTTGGGCCTCGAAAGTGGAGCTACTTTTACCTGTACGTCGTGATCGACGTCTATAGCCGGTACGTCGTCGGCTGGATGGTCGCGCATCGCGAGCTCGCCTCCCTCGCTCAGCGGCTGCTCGCCGACTGCGTGCGTAGTCAAGCCGTGCAACGCGATAAGCTCACGATTCACGCGGACCGCGGCTCCTCGATGATGTCGAAGCCCGTCGCGCTGTTGCTGGCCGACCTCGGCGTCACGAAGAGCCATTCTCGGCCGAAGACGTCCAACGACAATCCGTTCTCCGAGGCGCAATTCAAAACGCTCAAGTACCGCCCCAACTTTCCTGACCGCTTCGGAGCGATCGAACACGCGCGAGCGCATTGCGCAGATTTCTTTGCCTGGTACCACCACGACCACCATCATGCCGCCCTCGGGCTGCTGACGCCGCACGACGTCCATCACGGCCTCGGACCCGCACGACTCGAAGGCCGCGCAGCCACACTGGTCAACGCATACGCCCAGCACCCCGAGCGGTTTCCGCGCGGCAAGCCCGTCCCGCAGCCCCTGCCAACCGAGGTCTGGATCAACAAGCCCGGGTTCCTACAGTAAACACTTCTGATCAACTGTCTCGTTCACGTTGTCAGGTTCCGCGCTCGCAATAGTCGCCTGTTCATGTCCAATCCTCGAGCAAGTGGGACAGCTTAACGGGTACTCCGCACACCGGTTTTTTTGTGACAGTCGCCGCGGGTCGCCGATACGTCGCCGGCTTGTATGCTGAGCTTCTGGTACAAGACCGGCGTTGTGTCTAGCCATCGGACCAGAGCCGAAAGAGTTGCGTCGTAAATCTAGGCAGAGCCACCTCGCGGCGTCGACGCCCACGCACCGATGCTGAGCAGCGGCGCGTTCCGGCGAGTATGACGGCGGTGTGCCCGGAGTAGGCG
>JACDGR010000097.1 GCA_013821525.1 Actinomycetota bacterium | reverse complement strand
CCCGCGCTCCTCGACGCGCTCGACCCGCTCGTAGCCGGCCGACGCGAACTGCTCGCTCAGGGTCTCGATCCCGGGTTCGTCGCCGGCCGCGACACGGATCGGCGCAGCACGAGCCGCGAGCGGTGGCAGTCCTTCCGCGACCGCGGAGGCGGACGCGCAGACGAGGCCGCCGCGCGCGAGCACCTCGAGGGCACGCGCACGCTCGCCGACGAGGTGCGGCGGTGGCTCGAGGCCGGACTCCCAGCGAACGCCGCGTGACGGGAAGAGTGCGACCGACTCGTCGCCGAGGTACCACGCAGCCGCCTCAGCCGCGTCTCGCGCGTCGGCGTCCTCGGGCAGCAGCACGATCAGCCCTCGGCCGAGCTCCTCGTAGGTCGCGGCGAGCACGAGCGGCAAGACCGGTTCGGAGACACGCGCACGGGTCGGCAACGCAGCGGCGAACTGCGTCAGGCGATCCTCCGCTCGGAGGCGCTCGACGAGGCTGTAGAGAACGGGGCGGTCCATGGCAACGGGCCGAACACGCGGGTTCGGCCGGCTCGCCATGGTACTCGTCAGATCAGGCGCCGGGCGCCGTCGTAACGGCTCGCGTACCAGCCGTCGAGCGAGTCGACCGAGACGCTCGTGCCGCTGTGCGGTGCGTGGATGAAGCGCCCGCCGCCGATGTAGAGGCCCACGTGGCCGAGCCCGTCGAAGAAGACCAGATCTCCCGGCTGCAGCAACGCCCTGGCGATCGGCCGCCCGACGTCGAACTGCGCCACGGAGAGGTGCGGCAGGTCGACGCCGAAGTGCGCGTAGACGAAGCGCGTGAAGCCAGAGCAGTCGAACCCGCTGCCCGGCGATGCTCCACCGTAGGAGTACGGCACACCGAGCAGCTTGCGCGCGAACCGGACGACGCCGGCCTGCTCCTGCGCGACGAGTTGCGTCGCGGTTGGTGCTTGGGGCGGGCCCGCCCGGCGGCTGCTCCGTGCCGGCGAGGGCTGCGCCGACGTGCGCCGACCCGAGTGCGGGTAGGACACGGCGACCGGAGCTCCTGGGTCTCGCGGGCCGATCGCCCAGACGGCGCGCGTTTGCGCTGCACGGGGCACCTTTGTCGCCCGGGTAGCGTCTGTTACGAGGGTTTGCCGTTGATCGCGCGCTGGGCGGCCTCGAGGCCGTCGCGGTCGAGCGTCTCGACCGCGTCGGCGGCCGCCGCGATGAGCCGCTCGGCGTCGTCGTGCGGTTCGAAGTCGGCGAGCAAGTAGTCGGCGAGCGGCCGGCGATCGCCCCGGCCGGGCCGCCCGACCCCGACCCGCAGTCGCAGGAAGTCCTGCGTCCCGAGGTGCTTCGCGACCGAGCGCAGACCGTTGTGACCGGCGAGCCCGCCCCCGAGGCGCGCCTGCAGGCGACCGACGTCCAGGTCGCCCTCGTCGTGCACGACGAGCACGGTGTCGGGCTCGAGTTTGAAAAACGACGCCGCCGCCTGCACGGACCGGCCCGACTCGTTCATGAAGGTCTCCGGCTTGAGCAGTGCGATCTTGTGCCCTTCGATCCGCACCTCCGCCAGCTGGCCGTCGAACTTACCGCGCCAGGAGCCGTCGTGACGGCGCGCGAGCTCGTCGACGACGAGCCACCCCACGTTGTGCCGGTTGCCCGCGTACTCCCGGCCCGGGTTCCCGAGGCCGACGACGAGGAGGTCGAGCGACGTGCCGTGGCGCCGCGGCCACAGGCGCATCTAGCCCTCGACGGTGCCGGGCTCGCCGTCGTCGCCGCTCGCGGCGTCGCCGGACTCGCCCTCGCCGGCGGGCTCGTCACCCTCGGCGGTGCCCTCGGCGCCTTCGGCGCCTTCTTCTGCCGGCTCGAGATCCTCTTCGCGGATCGGAGCGGTGACGGTTGCGAGAACGGTCTCTTCGAGATCGTCCAGCAGCGTCACACCTGCAGGCGGTGTGATCGCCGAGAGCCGTAGCGTGTCGCCGATCTGAAGCTCCGAGACGTCGGCCTCGATGTGCTCGGGCACCTCCATCGGAAGCGCCTCGACGTTCAGCTCGTTGACCCCCTGGGCAAGGACGCCACCCTCCTTGACGCCCGCTGGCTCTCCGTGGAGCGTCAGCGGCACGGTCGCGTGAATCGGCTGATCGAGGCGGACCTCTTGCAGATCCACGTGCGTGATGTGGCCGCGCACCGGATCCTGCTGGAACTCCTTGAGCACCGAGGAGTGCCGCTTACCGCCCTCGACGACGACGTCGAGCACGGCGTTCAGGCCGCCGCGGGTCGTGAGGGCGCCACGCAGCAGCCGCTCGGGGATCGCAATCGCGACCGGCTCCTCCCGGCCGTAGAGCACGCCGGGGATCAGCCCCTGCTTGCGCAGGCGGCGAGACTCCGACGACCCCAGTAGCTCGCGCTTCTGGACCGTCAACGTATGGCGCTCTCCGGCCACGGTCGGCGATTGTAGCGACTCGGGGTGCGCGGTCAGGGATGCAGGTTCGGACGAACGACGATGTACCCGCGGAACCGAGGATCTTCGGACTCGACCACGTTGGCGACCTCGAGCGTGTCCCGGTCGTTACCCGCGAGGCCGACGAGTCGATAACGCAGCGACCCGGTCCGAGCGCTCGTCCGGTCTCTCACGCGCGGGCCGAAAGTCAGCTCCATCGGTCGGCCGGCCGCTGAGAGACGCGCGTCTAGGAGGGAGCCGCTGACCCGAACGCCTTACGATACGCGGCAAAAGATGAGCCGGGGAGAAAACTAAGGCTGCGGCGCCCCTGCTCTCGATCCCCGGCTCAGACGTCACCCTAGAAGGTCCGGCGCGCGGGCGCCTCCCCCTTTGGAGGACTCTTTCACCCAAAAAGAGGTACGGCCGGCCGGAAGCTAGAAGAGCTGGTTCTCGCCACCGAAGATCGCCGAGACCGAGTCGTCGGCGAAGACGTTCATGATCGTCTCGGCGAGCAGCGGGGCGACGGTCAGCACCGTCATGTGATCGGGCTTCGTCAACGGGTCGATGGGGACCGTGTCGGTCGTGACGATCCCGGCGATGTCCGCCTCCTTCAGGTTGCGCATCCCCTCGTCCGACAGAAGCGCGTGCGTGACGAAGACCCAGACCTCCTTCGCGCCGTGAGCCTTCAGCGCGCGGGCGCCTGCGATCAGCGTGCTGCCTGTCGTCGTGATGTCGTCGCCGATGATCGCAACCTTGTCGCGTACGCGTCCCGTCACCTCGGTGACGGCGACGACGTCATGCGCGGGCCTTGTCTTGTGCATGATCGCGAAGTCGGCATCGATCATCTCGGCAAAACGGACTGCATGCTTGGCGCGGCCCGCGTCCGGGGCGACCGACACGACGCCTTCTCCGGAGAGCCCGAGGTCGCGAAAGTGCCGTGCGAAGAGCGGCAGGCTCGTCATGTGGTCGACCGGGATCGTGAAGAAGCCCTGGATCTGGCCGGCGTGCAGGTCCATCGTCAAGACGCGATCGGCGCCCGCGAGCTCGAGCATGTCGGCAACGAGGCGGGCCGAGATCGGTTCGCGTGGCTTCGCCTTGCGATCCTGCCGCGCATACGGGAACGCGGGAATGACGGCAGTGATCCGCTTCGCAGAGGCGAGCTTCGCCGCCTGGATCATCAGGAGAAGCTCCATCAGGTTCTGGTCGACGGGGCTACAGCCGGTCTGCACGAGGAAGAGGTCGGCACCTCGGATCGACTCGTCGAAGCGGCAGTAGGTCTCACCGTTTCCGAAGGTGTGCAACTCGATCCCGCCGAGCTCGACGCCGAGCTGGTCGACGATCCGCTCGGCGAGCGCCTTGTGCGAGCGGCCCGAGAAGACCATCAGCCGCTTCTGCGGGCCGCGCTCGATCCAGTGGCCCGGAGCGGGCAGCGTCACCGGCTCGGGGGACTCGAGGCCCGGGAGAGAGAGCTCACTCGTCGCGCTGCCGGGCTGCATAGCCCTCCTTGTTCTCCTGACGCGCGCGGGCGATTCCGAGCGCATCCGAGGGGACATCCGTCGTAATCACCGAACCGGCCGCGATCCATGCACCGTCTCCCACCTCGACAGGCGCTACGAAACCATTGTGGATGCCGGTCCTGACGTTGTCGCCGATCGTCGTGCGCCCTTTCGGCTCTCCGTGACGATGCGGGAAGTTCGCCGTGATCGCGCCGGCGGCGATATTCGTGTCCTCGCCGATCGAGGCGTCGCCGATGTAGGAGAGGTGCGGCACCTTGGTTCGGTCGCCGACGCTTGCGTTCTTGATCTCCACGTAGGTGCCCGCCTTCGAAGAGTCACCGAGGATCGTTCCGGGGCGAAGGTAACAGAACGGTCCGACGCTTGCATTCGCGCCGATCTGCGCGTCGATCGCGACGGTGTGCGCATGGATCTCGGCACCGGTCGCAACGCTCGTCGCGCCCCGCAAGATCGTGAACGGATGGATCACGACGTCCGGCTCGATCCGCACCGACGGCTCGATCCACGTCGACGCCGGATCGGAGAGCGTCACCCCCGCCAACATGTGCTCTTCGTTGATCCGGTCGCGGAGGACAGCGCCCGCGTGCGCCAGCTCGACGCGCGTGTTGACGCCGTCGACCTCGTGGTAGTCGCGAGCGATGTGCGCGGCTACCTTTGCCCCCTGCGCGACGAGAATTTCGATCGTGTCGGTCAGGTACAGCTCACCTTGCACGTTCTTCGGCTGCAGCTGGTCGAGAGCCGGCCAGAGCGCGTCCGAGCGGAAGACATAGATGGAGGAGTTGATCTCTCCGATGCGCCGCTCCTCGTCGGTCGCGTCCGTGCCCTCGGCGATCCGCAACACGGCGCCGTCGGCATCACGAACGATGCGTCCGTAGACACGCGGATCGGGCGGCACCGCGCTCAGGATCGTCACCGCCGCCTGTTCGCGACGGTGCGTCTCGACGAGCTCACGCAGCAGGCTTGCGGTCAGCAGCGGCGTGTCGCCGGAGAGGACAAGCACGTCGCCGTCGAAGCCGGCGAGCGTCACCTGGGCGCAACGGACTGCGTCGCCGGTACCGAGCGGTGTCTCCTGCACAGCGACCGTGACACTGCTCTGCGCGAACTCGTCGCGGCCTGCAGGTGAGGCGATCACGACGAGCGGGTCGGCCCCGCTCTCGCGGCCCGTCTCGATCACCCAGTCGACCATCCGCCGCCCGAGAATCGAATGGAAGTGCTTGGGCACGGTGGAGCGCATGCGAGTTCCGAGGCCACCGGCCATCACGACGGCTGCAAGGGGGGCGTCGGCCATGGACGGAGAGCCTAGACGGCTCGTCTACCGACGGGCGAGAAAGAGCTGGGGCGCCAGGATTCGAACCTGGGATCGCGGGACCAAAACCCGCTGCCTTACCGCTTGGCTACGCCCCAAAGACGGTGGCGGTCAGTCTAGGGCGTGGGCTAGGGGCGCCGGTTGAAGAGCATGATCAGCCCGATGATCGCGAGGACGGCGATCACCCCGATCGCGATCGCCTTCACGACCGCAAGCGCGATCGGGACGCAGAGGACGAGCAGCTGCGACGCGGCGAAGATCCAGCTCGCCTGACGCAACAGGTCGGAGCGGTGCGAGCGGCCCGCGTAGAGCCAGAAGAGCAGGCCGACTGCCGCGAGGGCGACCGCCTCCCACCAGTGGAGAATATGCACGACGTAGAGCAGACCCTCGACCGCGGCGATCCAGAATGTCAGCCGCAGACGACGTTCGCGAAGCCAGCGACCGGGCCGCGTCGAGCCGTGTTCGATTGCATGTGCACCGAACATTTCGATTCAACCGTACCACGCAGGCACCGTGATCCAACAGCGCCCGCGGGCACGAATCGCCGCTTCCGCGCGGCGCGCGTCCGTCCGGTTTTGGAACAGGCCGTAGACGACGGGCCCCGCGCCGCTGACGTCGGCGCGGAAGGCGCCGTGCGCGCGCAGCTCATGCGCAAGCGGCGAGCTAGCGAGGTCGTTGACCGGGAGCGCCGCGAGGTCTCGCGCGCGGTGCACCCCTCTGAGTGCAGTGCGCAGCCCGGCCGCTCGGCCTTCGAAGCCAGCTGCTCCGCGCCGTGCGTCGAATGCCTCGTAGACCGAGGCCGTCGACTGCTTCGACGCGCCCTCGGGCAGCACGATCAGCACGACGAAGTCCTGCGGGATCTCGACCGGCTCGAGCACGCTCCCGTCGCCCGAGCCGAGTTGCGGGCCGTCCGCGAGGAAGAACGGCACATCGGCACCGAGCCGCGCCGCGATCGCATGTAACTGCGCGGCCGAAAGCGGCGAGGCGAGCTGGGCGTTCGCGAGCCGCAGCGCGGTCGCCGCGTCGGAGCTCCCGCCACCGAGCCCCGCGGCGACCGGGATGTGCTTCTCGAGCCGGACGCGCCAGCCGTGCGGCGCAGGGAGGGCAGCGAGCGCCGCTCCGATGATCGTGTCGGCAGGGAAGCCCTCAACCGACGTCGACGCGGCCGGCTCGACCCAGAGGCGGTCGCCGAGGTCGACGCGTTGGAACAGCGTCAGCAGTTCGTGCTTCCCGTCCCCCCGGCCCGGCCCGACGACGAGTGCGAGGTTGATCTTTGCGGGTGCCGGCCCGGTCAGCACGAGCAGCTTCTCAAAGCGTCACTTCGTGAGCGCGGCAGTCAGGTCGAGAAACGCGGCGGGCTCGAGGGCCTCGGCGCGGACGTTCGGGGCGCGGCCGATCGCGACGAGCGCTGCAACGGCCTCGACGCGTGAGGCGACCCCGGCCAGGGACAGTGAGTTCGCGAGCGTCTTGCGCCGGTGCGCGAACGACGCCTCGACGACTCGCTTCACCTCGGCGGATGCGGCCGGGCCCGTGCGCCGGAACGCGACCAGCGCCGATTCGACATTGGGTCGCGGTCGGAAGACCTGCCGCGAGACGGGATGCAGACCGGTTCGCTGCGTCGCGAGCTGCAACAGCACGGACACCGATCCGTAGGCCTTCGTCGAGGGAACCGCGAAGAAGCGGTCGGCGACCTCTCGCTGCACCATCACGCACCAGTGGTCGATCTGCGAGAGGGCGAGGCTCTCGGCGACGACCGGCGTCGCGATGTTGTACGGCAGGTTCGCGACGAGCTTGCCGGGAGCCGGCTCGAGCGCGCGGACGTCGACTCGCAGGGCGTCTCCCCAGTGCAGCTCGAGGTTGGGAATGCCGTCGAGGTACGCGCCGAGCCGGCGGTCGACCTCGACCGCGTGGATCTGCGCGACGTGCCGTGAGAGGTAGCGCGTGAGCACGCCGAGGCCGGGCCCGATCTCGAGCACGACATCGGCGCTATCGAGCTCCGCGAGTCTCCCGATCACGTCGAGGATGTTGTCGTCGACGAGGAAGTGCTGGCCGAGGCTCTTGCGCGGGATCACGTCGGCGCCGCGGGTGGCGCGCAAGCGTGAGCTGTCGGCCGAGTCGGTGCCGGTCACAGACCGAACACCTCGGCTGCGTTGGCGTCGACCTGGCGGACGAGCTCGTCGAGGTCTGCGTCTCGAGCCTGTGCGAGCGCAGCCAGGGTGTGGACGACGAATGCCGGCTCGTTCACCTGTCCCCGGACCGGCTGCGGCGCCAGGTACGGGCTGTCGGTTTCTGCGAGCAGGCGGTCGGCGGGGACGCGCCGGGCGGCGGTCCGGAGGTCGTAGGCGTTCTTGTAGGTGACGTTGCCCGCGAACGACACGTACCAGCCGTGCTCGAGCGCGGCGTCGAGCAGCGGAAGCGACGAGAAGCAGTGGAGGATGATCGAGCCATCGTGAGCGACGAGCCTGGCGCGCGTGTCCTCGTCGGCAGCGCGCGTGTGGATCACGACGGGCTTGCCGCTCGTCGATGCGATCGCGAGCTGGTCATCGAAGAGGAGCTGTTGCGCGTCGTATGGCGCGTAGTCGCGAAAGTAATCGAGCCCTGTTTCACCGACGGCGACCGCGCGCGGGTGTTCGAGCAGCTCACGGAGCTCGTCGAGATCGTGCTCACCGGCAGCCTCGTGCGGGTGAATGCCGAGGCACGCGTAGACACCGTCGTGCCGGTCGGCGCGCGCAAGCGTCTCGCGCGCGCCTTCGATCGTCGTCGCGACCTCGACGATGCGCGCGACACCTGCCGCGGCTGCGCGGGCGATCACCTTTTCGGCGTCCGGGCCGAGATGGGCGTGCGTATCGATCACGAGGCGCTCACGCGGCCGGCGTTACGCCGCGTCGGCGGCGGCGGGCTCGATGCGCGGAAAGAGCGGAGGCGCGGCCTCGATCCCGTCGGTCGCGACGAGCCGGCCGTAGGCGACCTGATCCCACCCCAGCTCTTGCGGCTGTCCGAGTGCTGCGAGGATCTTCGGCGCTGTCTCCGGTAGGTACGCGGCGAGCGCGACCGCTGTGACGCGCAAGCCTTCCGCCAGGTCGTAGAGCACCTGATCGAGCTCATCTGCGCGCGTCTCGTCTTTCGCGATCTCCCACGGCTTCGTCTCGGTGACATGTCGGTTGAGGTCGCGGACGAGCGCCCAGACACGATCGATCGCCCCGGTGATGTCGAACCGGTCGATGTCCTCGGGCACCTGCGTCTGCAGCGCCTGGATGGATGCGGCGAGTGCCGACGAGCCTTGCGGTCCGCCGCGGAGCGACCCGCAGGTGAAGCGCGCAATCATGGCCGTCGTGCGTGAGAGCAGGTTGCCGAGGTCGTTGCCGAGCTCGCGCTCGTACCGGTCGGCAATCGCGGAGAGCGAAGCGCTCCCGTCCTGGCCGAACGGGACTGCGCGCGCGCACCAGTACCGGACTGCGTCTGCTCCGAACCGGTCGATCAGCTCGAGCGGGTCGATCGCGTTTCCGAGTGACTTGGAGATCTTCAGCTCGTCGAGCAGCAGGTACCCGTGGATGAAGATCTGCTTCGGCACCTCGTACCCGGCGGACAGCAGCATTGCCGGCCAGTACACGCAGTGGAAGCGGATGATGTCCTGCGCCATCAGGTGGCGGACCTCGGGCCAGAAGGCCTCGCGCAGATCCTCACCCGGTCGCGCGTAGGTCAGCGCGCTCAGGTAGTTGACGAGCGCGTCCGCCCAGACGTAGGCGACCTGGCTCTCGTCCCACGGCAGCGGAATGCCCCATGGCTGGCCCGCGCGGCTGATCGAGAAATCGCGCAGGCCGCCGGCGATGAAGCTCCGCACCTCGTTGAACCGGAAGCTCGGCTGCACGAACTCGGCACGCGAGTCGAGCAGCGCGAGCAGCTGATCCTGGTACTTGGAGAGCCGGAAGAAGTAGTTCTTCTCTTCGATCCACTCCGGCTCGACGTTGTGCAGCGGGCACTTGCCGTCGACCAGTTCGGCCTCTGTCTTGAACGCCTCGCAGCCGACGCAGTAGAGCCCTGCGTACACGTCCTCGTAGACATCGTCGTTGTCGTAGATCCGCTGGAGGAAGTCACGAACGAACTCCTTGTGCCCGGCGTCGCTCGTACGCAGGAAGAAGTCCGTCTGTGCGTTCAGGCGTGCCGGCAGCTCGCGCCACGCGACGGCGATGCGGTCGACGTACTCCTGCGCGGGAATACCCTGCTGCTCGGCGACCCGCCAGACCTTCGTCGCATGCTCGTCCACCCCCGTCAGGAAGAACGTCTCCTCCCCACGCTGCCGGTGATGGCGCGCCAGGATGTCGGCCGCGATCGTCGTGTACGCGTGGCCGATGTGCGGCTTGTCGTTCACGTAGTAGATCGGTGTGGTCACGTAGAAGCGCATCGCCGTCCATGATAGGCGCCGCGTTTCGCCCGGCATTGCTTCGGTCTGCATTGCTTCGGTCTGCATTGCTTCGGTCTGGATTGCGCGGCCGCGCGAGCGCCGCGAGACGAGCGGCCACGCCGGTGGCCAGCGCCCCGCCGAACAAGAGCACGAGCGCGAGCGTCAGGACGACGGCAGACCGGCGATTCCTGCTGCCGCTCTGTCGTTGCGAGTCGCGACCACGCAACCCCTTGGCCTCCCGGTGCTGCCCAGGTGCCACGTCCGCGGAGCGGGTGTGACTCGCGGCAACCCGCGCGGGCAGCGGCTGGGTTGCCCTGTTTGGATCGGCGGCCCATCTGAGGTGAGGCGAAGCTTGCGGGCGGACCGCTGCTCCCGCGTGGAGCCTGTGCCCGTCGGTGCCACCCGTTTCGCCCCGGCCTCTTCCGCGAGTCGCGACGCGTGGCGGCAGCGCCACTGCGGGGCGAACCGCGGGG
>JACDGR010000096.1 GCA_013821525.1 Actinomycetota bacterium | reverse complement strand
CCAATACTCGGCCGACAACATTCCGATGCGCTGGCTCCTTCGTAGACTCGTCTTCTATGCATTCGCGGTGTGGGTCGCCCTCACGCTGAACTTCCTGTTGCCGCGGCTGATGCCGGGCGACCCGATCGGCGGAGTGCTCCAGCACCTCTCGCCGGCGCAGATTCAGGCGAATCCCGGGATCATCCAGACCTACGAGGCGCTGCTCGGCGGCGGCAAGGGAAGCATCTGGCACGACTACACCGTCTACCTGCACCGGCTCGCGCACCTGAACTTCGGCATCTCGACCTCGAACTACCCCGCGCCCGTCTCCGAGGTCGTCGGGCGCACGCTGCCCTATTCGATCGTGCTCGTCGGCATCGCTTTCATCCTCGCGTTCGCGCTCGGCACGGTTGTCGGCATGATCGCGGCGTGGCGTCGCGGCGGCGGCGTCGACACGTACGTCGTGCCGTCCCTGATGGCCCTCAGCGCGTTCCCGGCGTTCTTCACGGCGCTCCTCGGTGTGTACTTCCTCGGGCTCAAGCTGCAGTGGTTTCCGATCCAGCACGCGTACGACAGCGGTCTCGTGCCCGGCTTCACCTGGTCGTTTCTCTCGAGCGCCTTCCGGCATGCGCAGCTGCCGATCCTCGTGATCGTGTCGGCGTACGCGGGCGGCTGGGTGCTGAACATGCGCACCGTGATGATCAACACGATCAGCGAGGACTACGTCGCGATGGCACACGCCAAAGGCCTGCGTGACCGTCGCGTGATGACACGGTACGCCGGGCGCAACGCGATCCTGCCGCCGCTGAACGGGTTCGCGGCCCAGTTCGCAGGCGCAGTCGGTGGCCTCGTCTTCATCGAGTACGTCTTCAGCTACCCGGGAGCGGGGCTCACGCTGCAGCAGGCAGCCCTAGGCAACGACTACCCGTTGACGCAGGCGCTCCTGCTCGTCTTCGCGATCTGCGTGATCGCCTCGAACTTCCTGATGGACCTCCTCAACTTCGTCCTCGACCCGCGCGTGCGCGCGTCCTAGAGGAGATCTGATGTCGCAACTCCAGCCAACGGTCGGTGACGTCGAAATCGTTCCGCTCAGCGTCGCTGCTGCGTCGGGGCCGAGTCGCCGCCGGCTGCCCGGCTGGCTCTCGCTGCTGCTCGCGAACCCGAAGTCGCGCGTCGGTCTGGGCCTCGTCGGCTTCATGGTCATCGTCGCGCTCATCTCGCCCCTGATCTCCGTCAGCCACCCGACCGACTTCAATCTGCTCGCCGCGCGGCAGGCGCCGTCCTGGCACCACCTGTTCGGCACCACCGACCAGGGCAGCGACATCTTCTCGCAGGTCGTGCTCGGCGCGCGGCGCTCGCTGATTCTCGGTGCAGCATCGGCGCTACTTGCGACCGTGCTCGCGACGGTGCTTGGAATCCTGGCCGCGTACTCGGGCGGGATCATCGACGAGGTCGTCAACTTCCTCACCAACGTCTTCCTCGTCATTCCGACGATCCCGCTGCTGATCGTGATCTCCAGCTACCTGAAGGCGCGCGGGATGACGACGATGATCCTCGTCCTCGGCCTGACGCTCTGGTCGTTCGAGGCGCGCATCCTGAGAGGTCAGGCGCTCTCGCTGAAGAATCGTGACTTCGTGCAGGCGGCGAAGGTCGCCGGCGAGTCGACGTGGCGAATCGTCTTCGGCGAGCTGATGCCGAACATGATCAGCCGGATCGCGGCGGCATTCGTACTCGTCTTCTACGTCGCACTCCTCGTCGACGCCGGCCTCGAGTTCCTCGGGCTCGGCGACAATACGCATGTCAGCTGGGGGATGACGCTCTACTGGGCGCAGACGAACTCGGCGGTGCTCCAGGGAGAGTGGTGGCCGTTCTTCTTCCCCGGACTCGCACTCGTCCTCACGGTCGTGGGGCTCGTGTTCCTGCTCGCAGGGATCGACGAGGTCAGCAATCCGCGACTACGCAACCTCAGGCGTTCGAAGTGATCAGCGTCGTCGGTGAGCCGGAGCCTGTGACCCGTCCCGCGCGGGAGACGCTCCTCGAGCTGCGCGGGCTATCGGTCGCCTACGGAGACGTGCGCGCAGTCGACAACATCGACTTGACGATCTCGGCGGGTGAGATCCTCGGGTTGGCGGGCGAGTCGGGCTGCGGAAAGACGACGGTTGCGAACGCCGTCATGCAGATCCTGCGCCCGCCGGCGCACATCGCGGGGGGCAGCATCCTCTTTCGGGGTGAGGACCTGACGGCGCTGAGCGCTGAAGGCCTCCGCAAGCATCGATGGCGGAACGTCTCGATGGTCTTCCAGAGTGCGATGAGCGCGCTCAACCCGGTAATGCGGGTCGGTAATCAGTTCGTCGACATGATGCGCGCGCACGAGCGCATCGACAAGCGGCGTGCGCTCGCCCGCACCGGTGAGCTGCTCGAGATCGTTGGTATCGACCCGCGACGGATCCGCGCATATCCGCACGAGCTCTCTGGCGGCATGCGGCAGCGCGTGATCATCGCGATGGCGCTCGCGCTGCGCCCGGAGCTCGTGATCATGGACGAGCCGACCACGGCACTCGACGTCGTCGTCCAGCGCGAGATCCTCCAGCAGGTGAGCGACCTACAGGCCGAGCTCGGCTTCGCCGTTCTGTTCATCACGCATGATCTATCGCTGCTCTTCGAGTTCGCAGAGCGCATCGCGATCATGTACGCCGGCGAGATCGTCGAGGAAGCTCCCGGCGGCCGGCTGCATCGCAATGCGCGCCATCCGTACACACTCGGACTGATGCGGTCATTCCCGCCGCTGACCGGGCCGATCGTGCGGATGACCGGCATCCCCGGCTCGCCGCCCGACCTTGCAGCGCCGCCGGCCGGTTGCCGGTTTCACCCGCGCTGCCCGCATTGCGCCGCGGGCGACACCGAGCTGTTTGCGTTGCAGACGGCCGTTCGTCCGACGTTGGAGGAGATCGCCCCGGGCCATCAGGTCGCTTGTCATCTCGTGGAGCGAGACGGGTGACCGTGACCGGAGCGGGCTCTCGAGGTTCGAGGCCTGACGAAGTACTTCCCGGCTGACGACGGGCTGATCGGCAGGCGCAGCCGCGTGCACGCAGCCGACGACGTGACCTTCGTGTTGCGCCCGGGCACGATCACCGCACTCGTCGGTGAGAGCGGCAGCGGCAAGAGCACCGTCGCCCGACTGTTGGCGCGGCTCTACCAGCCGACTGCGGGGCAGGTGCTGTTCGACGGGGTCGACGTCGCCGGCGCCAGAAGGCGGCGCGATCTCCTGCGCTACCGGTCGCAGGTGCAGATGATCTTCCAGGATCCCTTCGGCTCGCTGAACCCCGTGAAGACGATCCGGCACCATCTCGCACGACCCCTTCGAATCCACGGGCGCGTCGAGCGCGGCGGCGTCGAGGCGCGCGTGCAGGAGTTGCTCGAGACGGTCGGACTCGTCCCGGCGGAGAAGTACGCAGCGAAGTTCCCACACGAGCTCTCCGGCGGGCAGAGGCAGCGTGTCGCGATTGCACGTGCGCTCGCCGTCGAGCCGGCGGTGCTCGTTGCGGACGAGCCGACGTCGATGCTCGACGTCTCGATCCGCGTCGGGATCCTCAACCTGATGCTCGACCTCAAGGAGCGCGAGCGGCTCGCGTTCCTCTACGTCACGCACGACCTCGCGAGCGCCCGCTACGTCGCGGACACCGTGCTCGTGATGTACGCCGGACAGATTGTCGAACAAGGAGCGGCCGAGCAAGTCCTGCAGCGGCCGCTGCATCCGTACACGCAGTTGCTCCTCGCCTCGGTCCCCGATCCGGCCGTCACCGAGCGTGCGCCGATCACGGCGCGCAAGGGCCTCGCGGCTGCTGCTGTCGATCCGCCGCCCGGCTGCCGCTTCGTCGAACGCTGCCCGTTGCGCATCCCCGTCTGCTCTGAGCGGACGCCCGAGCTCGTCGAGGCGAGCCCGGGCCAGAGCGCACGCTGCCACGTCACTGCCCCTTCCCCCGCACGTCGAGAGGATCTCCATGTCGAGCACGTTCAGTAGGTCTTTCCCGTCGGACTTTGTCTGGGGCGCAGCGACGGCGTCGTACCAGATCGAAGGCGCGGCCAACGAAGACGGACGCGGCGAGAGCGTCTGGGACCGCTTTTGCGCAACGCCGGGCAAGGTTCGCAACGGCGACTCCGGTGCCGTCGCATGCGACTTCTACCACCGCTACCGCGAGGACATCGCCCTGATGCGCGAGCTCGGGCTCGATGCGTTTCGCTTCTCGATCGCGTGGCCGCGCGTCCTGCCCGAAGGCCGCGGCCGGGTCAACGCAGCGGGGCTCGACTTCTATGACCGCCTCGTCGACGAGTTGCTCGGCAACGGCATCGCGCCCTACGTGACGCTCTTCCACTGGGACACCCCGCAGGTGATCGAGGACGAGGGAGGCTGGCCGTCCCGCCCGACGGTCGACGCGTTCAGCGAGTACGTGGAAGCGGTCGCCGGCCGGCTCGGCGACCGGGTCGGGCATTGGATCACCCACAACGAGCCCTGGGTCGTCTCGTGGGTCGGGCACGGTTGGGGTCACCACGCGCCGGGCCGCACGTCCGACGCCGACGCGCTCGCGACCGCCCATCACTTGCTGCTCTCGCACGGCCGTGCGGTCGAGATCCTCCGGCGAGAGTCGCCGGGCTCGCGCGTCGGGATCACGCTCAACCTCGACAACCCGTACGCGGCGACCGAGTCGCCCCAGGACGTCGCAGCCGCTCGCTGGGTCGACGGCCTGCACAACCGGTGGTTCCTCGACCCGATCTTCCTCGGTGCCTATCCGCAGGACATGCTCGAGGCCTGGGCGGAGATCATGCCCGAGGTGCGGGAAGGCGATCTCGAGACGATCTCGGCGCCGATCGACTTTCTCGGCGTCAACAACTACACGTCGCCGCTCGTTGCGGCCGACCAGAACGGCGGCCGCTCGCAGATCGTTCGCCGTAACGACGTCGACCGCACCGATATGGGGTGGGAAGTCGTCCCGGAAGGGCTCGAGGACTTGCTCGTACGCCTCGGTCGCGACTACTCGCCGGATGCGATCTACGTGACCGAGAACGGCGCGGCGTTCGCCGACGTGCGCGAGCACGACGGCTCGGTCAGCGACCTGGAGCGACAGTCCTACCTCGAAGGTCATCTGGCGGCGGCGTCGCGTGCGATCGCCAAGGGCGTGCCCCTCCGTGGCTATTTCGCCTGGTCGCTGCTCGACAACTTCGAATGGGCGTGGGGGTACTGGAAGCGGTTCGGCCTCGTCTACATCGATTACGCGACGCTCGACCGAGTGCCCAAGGGAAGCTTCTACTGGTACCGCGACCTGATCATGGCGCAGCGTGCGCGCGTGTCCGGGTCGGAGGAGGCTGCCTGACGGCCGGGAATTTGCGCCCGGCCGGTCGATGCTTTACTCTTTGAAGTTATGCGGAAGCGTAAGCCCCTCCCCTCGCACATTGCGTTCGCGCGCCCGCAATAGCGCTAGCCGGCTCCGTTCTCCCCTCGCCCCGCCGGACTAGCGACAGTCTCGGCGGGGCGCGGAGCTGATGAGAGCCCAGGGGCTCTACGACCCCGCGTTCGAGCATGACGCCTGCGGCGTCGCACTCGTCGCGCGGCTTGACGGCACCTCCACGCACGAGGCGGTCTCGCGTGCGCTGACAGCGCTCGAGAACCTCGAGCATCGTGGCGCCGAAGGCGCAGATGCCGATACCGGCGACGGCGCAGGAATCCTCGTGCGCATCCCCGACGGGTTCATGCGAGCGGTCAGCGGCCTGCCCCTGCCGCCGGCAGGCGCATACGGCGTCGCCGTGTGCTTCCTCCCGCAGGAGACCGTCCGTCGTGCAGCGCTCGAGCAATTGCTCGAGCACACGGTCGAGGCCGAGGGCCAGTCGGTGCTCGGTTGGCGCGACGTGCCGATCGACGGCCGCCACGTCGGTTCGCACGCGCGCCTCTTCGCTCCCTTCATCCGGCAACTCTTCGTCGGTGCGGCCCCCGAGCTCGCGCAAGATCCCGATGCGTTCGAGCGGAAGCTCTATGTGATCCGTCGCGTCGCCGAGCTCGAGGCCGGCCCCGAGCTCGTCATCCCGAGCTTCTCGGCGCGCACGCTCGTCTACAAGGGAATGCTGACCGCGCACCAGCTCGGGCGCTACTACCCCGATCTCTCGGACACCCGGTTCGCGAGCGCGCTCGCGCTGGTGCACCAGCGCTTCTCGACCAACACGTTCCCGAGCTGGGAGCTTGCGCACCCCTACCGGATGATCGCCCACAACGGCGAGATCAACACGTTGCGCGGCAACGTTAACTGGATGCGGGCGCGCGAGTCGCAGCTCGCGTCGCAGCTCTTCGGCGACGACTTGCGGAAGGTGCTGCCGATCGTGCGCCCCGGCGGCTCCGACACGGCGGTGCTCGACAACGTCCTCGAGCTGCTCGTGCTCGCCGGGCGCTCGCTCCCGCACGCGCTGATGATGATGATCCCGGAGGCGTACAGCGGCCGTGCGGATGTCTCCGATGACTTGCGTGGTTTCTATGCGTTCCACGAGTGTCTGACCGAGGCATGGGACGGGCCGGCGGCAATCGCGTTCACGGACGGCCGCGTGATCGGGGCAACTCTCGACCGGAACGGCCTGCGGCCGGGCCGCTGGCTCGAGACGCGCGACGGCTGGGTCGTGCTTGCCTCGGAGACGGGCGTGATCGACGTACCGCCAGAGGACGTTCTGCGTAAGGGACGTCTGCAGCCCGGCAAGCTGTTCCTCGTCGATCTCATGGAGGGGCGGATCGTCCCGGATGCCGAGGTGAAGGGCGCCGTCGCGACGCAGCGCCCGTATACGGAGTGGTTCGAGCGCGAGCATGTGCGGCTCTCCGACCTGCCACGCCGCGACCCTGCTCCGTCGTCCGGTGAGCCGCTTCGCCGGCTGCAGCTCGCGTTCGGCTACACGCAAGAGGACATGAAGGTGATGCTCGCGCCGCTCGCCGCCAACGCGGAGGAAGCAGTCGGCTCGATGGGCAACGACACGCCGCTCGCGGTGCTCTCGGACCGCAAGCCACTGCTCTACTCGTACTTCAAGCAGCTCTTCGCTCAGGTCACGAACCCGCCGATCGACTCGACGCGCGAGGCGGTCGTGATGAGCGTGCAGTCCCTGGTCGGGTCCGAGCGCAATCTGCTCGCAGAGACGCCCGAGCACGCACGCCAGCTGATCATCGACAACCCGATCCTCCTCGACTCCGAGCTCGAGAGCCTGCGTCAGGTCGACTCGACCGTCTTCAAGGCGCACACGCTGGACATCACGTGGCCGTCTGCCGACGGGGCCGAGGGTCTTGCACCTGCGGTCGATCGTGTGTGCGCGGAGGCCGACGACGCGCTGGCCGACGGCGCCAACATCCTCGTCCTCTCCGACCGCAGCGTCGGGCCGGAGCGAGTAGCGATCCCATCACTGCTCGCGGTCAGCGCGGTTCACCATCATCTCGTGCGAGCAGGCACGCGCTTGCAGGCCGGGCTCGTTGTCGAATCGGGCGAGCCGCGCAGCGTTCAGAGCGTCGCGGTGCTGATCGGCTACGGCGCTGCGGCGGTCAATCCGTACCTGATGCTTGCGACGATCGCCGAGCTCGTCGACGAGGGCCGGCTCGAGCTCGAGCATGCTGACGCACAGTCGCGGGCGATCAAGGCGGTCGGCAAGGGCTTGCTGAAGACGATCTCGAAGATGGGCATCTCGACGATCTCGTCCTACTGCGGCGCGCAGGTCTTCGAAGCGATCGGGCTCTCGACCGAGCTCGTCGAGCGTCACTTCACCGGTACTCCGTCGCGCATCGGCGGCATCGGCTTGATCGAGCTTGCACAGGGCTCGCTCGAGCGGCATGCGCGTGCGTACCCGGGCGTGCCCGGCGAGTTGCTGCCCGTCGTCGGCTTGTACGCCTGGCGGCGTGACGGCGAGCACCATCAGTGGAACCCGGAGACGATCGCGCTGCTGCAGCACGCGGTGCGAGGCGGGGGCTCCGCGACGTATGAGCAATACGCGGAGGCGGTCAACGACGACGCTGCGCGCCGCTCGACGTTGCGAGGCTTGATGCGCTTGCGGACGCGCGCCGACGGCGGCATCCCGCTCGACCAGGTCGAGTCGGCGGCAGAGATCGTGAAACGGTTCTCGACCGGTGCGATGTCGCTCGGGTCGCTCTCCCGCGAGGCGCACGAGACCCTCGCCGTTGCGATGAACCGGATCGGCGGGCGGTCGAACACCGGTGAGGGCGGGGAGGATCCCGAGCGCTTCGGAGACGAGCGCCGCTCGAAGATCAAGCAGATCGCCTCCGGACGCTTCGGGGTGAACATCGACTACCTGACGAACGCAGACGAGTTGCAGATCAAGATGGCGCAGGGCGCGAAGCCCGGCGAGGGCGGGCAGCTACCCGGCCACAAGGTCGACCGCTACATAGCGGGCGTGCGCTTCACCACACCCGGCGTGGGGCTGATCTCGCCGCCGCCGCATCACGACATCTACTCGATCGAGGATCTCAAGCAGCTGATCTACGACCTGCGTTGCGCGAACCCCGAAGCGCGCATCTCGGTCAAGCTCGTGTCCGAGGTCGGAGTCGGCACGATCGCCGCCGGCGTCGCCAAGTCGAACGCGGATCACGTCCTGATCTCGGGCCACGACGGCGGCACCGGTGCCTCGCCGGTCTCGTCGATCTTCCATGCCGGTGTGCCCTGGGAGATCGGGCTCGCCGAGACGCAGCAGACGCTCGTGCTGAACGACCTACGCTCGCGCATCTGGGTTCAGACCGACGGGCAGCTGAAGACGGGTCGCGATGTCGTCGTCGCCGCGTTGCTCGGCGCGGACGAGATGGGGTTTGCGACCGCGCCGCTGATCGCATCGGGCTGCGTGATGATGCGCGTCTGCCACCTCAACACGTGCCCGGTCGGGATCGCGACGCAGGATCCCGAGCTGCGTAAGCGGTTCCGCGGCCAGCCGGAGCACGTGATCGAGTTCTTCTTCTTCGTCGCCGAGGACGTTCGACGAATCATGGCGACGCTGGGGATCGCGAAGTTCGACGACCTCGTCGGTCGGGTCGACCTGCTCGAAGCCGACGCCGCGCTCGAGCATTGGCAGGCACGCGGGATCGATCTCTCGAATCTGTTGCGCGCACCAGATGTGCCCGCCGGCACGCCGCTGCGCCGTACGCACGGCCAGGCCTCGCCGCTCCACGGAGCGCTCGACTGGAGACTGATCGACGCGCTCGAAGGCGATGCAGAGCGAACGTTCGACGTGCGCAACGTCGACCGCACGATCGGGGGGCTCCTCTCGAACCACGTCACGAAGCAGCACGGTCGGGCGGGGTTGCCGGCCGGCTCGATCGCGTTCGAGCTGCACGGCTCTGCCGGCCAGTCGTTCGGTGCATGGCTCGCGCCGGGAATCGACCTGACGCTCCATGGCGACGCCAACGACTACGTCGGCAAGGGACTCTCGGGCGGCACGCTCGTGATCCGGCCGCCGGAGGCAGCGCGTTTTCGTGCCGAGGAGAACGTGATCGTCGGCAACACCGTCCTCTACGGGGCGACGGCAGGCAAGGCGTTCTTCCGCGGCACGGCCGGCGAGCGCTTCGCAGTCCGCAACTCGGGTGCCAGCGCTGTCGTCGAAGGGATCGGCGATCACGGCTGCGAGTACATGACCGGCGGCCGCGTCGTCGTGCTCGGTGCAACTGGCCGAAATTTCGCTGCGGGGATGAGCGGTGGGATTGCCTATGTGTGGGACCGCGACGGCACGTTCGTGAGTCGCTGCAATCACCAGCTCGTCGGGCTCGAGGAGCTCGATCCGAGCGACGAGGAGGCGGTGCAGGAGCTGCTCCGCGAGCATCTCGAGCGCACCGGCTCCGCCGCTGCGGCGGCGGTGCTGGGGGACTGGGACGCGGCGAGTTTCGTCAAGGTGATGCCGCACGACTACAAGCGCGCGCTGTCGGAGCAGGGAGACGAGATTCGGTACGAGGATCACCCGGTCTCTTCGGGGGGCGCAGGCTTCGTCACACAGGAATCCGAGGCGGCGGCGTAGTGGCTCTCACGAGGAGCCGCTGATGGGCCGGATCGGCGCCTTTCTGAAGGTCCCGCGCGTCAACGGGCCTGAGCGCGACCCGGCCGAGCGCGTCGGCGACCTGCGCGAGTTCGTCGGGACGCTCCCTATCGTTCAGCTCCGCGAGCAG
>JACDGR010000095.1 GCA_013821525.1 Actinomycetota bacterium | reverse complement strand
ATCGCTTCCGGTCCACGTCCAGGATCCGCGCCGCCGCGCTCACGTTGCCCCCCGTCTCAGCAAGCGCGTGGCGAATCACCGCGCGCTCGATCTCCGCCATTTTCGACCCCGCAGGCGCGAGCCCCACGACCACCGCCACCGCCGCAGCGAGCGACGATGGCGCGGCACTCGGAGACGGCGCCATCGGCGGCAAGAGGGCCTCCACCTCCGCCAAGGTCAGTGTGTCGAGCCGCGCCCGTAGCCGCGGCACGACCTCGCGAAGGGGCAGACGCGCGAGCTCGGCAAACGGGTGCGGCGGGGGAGGGCTCACGGCGAGGTACTGACACGCGGCAGGAAGTTCGCCATGTTCAATCACTCCTTCTCTTCGCGCCGGGGGCGCTCGAGCGAGACCGGGGGCTCCGTCTCGGCGAACCGTTCCAAGATCCCCTTCACCCAGGCTCCGAACGCCGCGCCATGCTCGGCAGTCGCCCGCACCACGATTTGCACACGCGCTTCCTGGAGCAGGTGCACCACCGGGGCGACCCGCTCGAAGACCTCGTGATCCGTGAGCCCGGCCGGCCCCACGGTTTCCGCGTGAAGATGCACGAAGGCCTCGACCAAGTGCCGGGCGAGCTCGTCGCGGACCACGTCGTCATCGTTCATTGCGCGCGCGACGCAGAAGAGCCTCAACCTCGGCGAGCGTGAGACCGCCGGAGCTTCGGCTTCCACTGCCGCACGTACCGCAACGCGAGAAACTGTTCAGGTGTTAGGCCGTCCCCAAGACCGACACCCACAATGGCTTCGTCACCGTACGCACCAACATCAACAAAATTTGTCCGTCCCCTCTCAACAAACCCCCACAGCCAAAATCTCACGCCCTCTATAAGGGCGGTCCGTCCAAAAAACAGGTCTGGTTTGACGTACGGAGCCGGCGCATCCGCCTTTAGATATGCGTGGATGTCGCGTTTAGACATAGGGCATCCGCTCTCGTCATCGGGGTGCAAACGCGCAAGCACCGGCTCGATCGCACACATCTCCGCAGCAGTCGCCGGCCATTCGTTAGGATTCGCTATTGCCTTCATAGACAGTTCCCCAGTCCGAAGCCCGCGCACATTTTACGTCCGAAGCCGAAGATTTGTTCTTTCGTCGCGTTGGGATTCTCTTGAATGAATCTTGCCCAATTCGCGTTCCAAAGCCCACCGGGGCCGGGTCGCAAGATCCCATCCGACGTACCGATCTTCGACAAGTGCAGCTGGTCCAGGTGAATAGACTGCCGGATCTGGATCAAGTGTTCATCGATGAGAATTCCTCGCGCTTCAAAAAATTCTCGAAACGCGCGAGGGAACACGTGATGCCACTGCAACGGGTCCCCTCCGGACGCGGCACGACGAGCCACACTCATGAGAGCGGGCGCGGCTTTCTCGGCATTCTGCGCGCCGACGTAGATTGCGCCGCCTACGCCGGCAGTTGCGAGCCCGCCCCCTGCCTCTTGCAGGCCGACGGCGTTGACAGTTTCCGCCAACAGAACGCCGTTCGTATAGACCCATGCGTTCGCCGCTTGCCACGCGGCGTCGATGGCTGCCAGCGCGGGCCCACCATAAGCCGCCGCAGCACCAAACGTGAGGATGGACGCCTCGGCGATGAGGGTTACACCAACAATCTTCTGCACCGCCACTTCGTAGTTGTGGTCGTTCTGCAGGGTGAGGGCAAACGAGCCGTTGCTCTGCAGAATGTGACGCCCGACCCAGTTTTGAAGCCCGCCTCCACCGTACGGGTTGAACGGCACGTGCGGCGTGCCCAGAGCGGGTGCAGGCCCCGCAGGAGTGGAGCCAGGGTCGCCGTAGTACCCGCCGCCGTTGCCGCCGTTGCCGCGACCTCCCCCGCCGCCGCCACCGCTATTCCCACCGCCCTGCACGCACTGCGGGGGCTCGCAGGGATTGACCGGAGGATTCGCTGGCGGCCCGGTCTCAAGGCCGCGAGCATCGACGTAGGCGATCGGTGAGCCGTTCGCGTAGGCGTACGGGTTTACATCACCGCCGTTGCCATGCACGGCGAGGGGATCCGCGCTGAGCCAGCGTCCTATCGCCGCCGCATAGTAGCGGGCACCGAAGTACGTGAGGCCCACCTCCGCGTCGTCTTCTTTGCCGGAGAAACGATAGTCCTCCCGGAAGTTTTGCCAGGCCGCAAGGCGCTGGTCAGACTCCGTCGCGCCAAACGCCTGATACGTTATCCGCTCGACGGGAGTACCCGTATCGCGATCGATGATGAGGCTCGCGGAGCCAAGGTGGTCGCCGAGCTCGAGAAACACGTGTAGTCCCGGCCTCGGCATCTTGGTCGAAAAAAGAACTCGCGCGATCCCCTCGATGTACACGGTCTCGGTATCACTCGTCCGTTCGTACTCCCCGTAGCTCGCCCCCGCGTACGCCGGGGTCCACCGCGCATGATTCAGACGGAGTGAGCCGAAAATATCCACGCTGTGGCGCTGCTCGCCCGTGGTCGGGTCGGTCGCGGACTTTAGAACACGCTGGCCCGCCGCGTTGTACGCGAAGCTCAAGTCGGCTTGCGGCGTTGCGATATCGTGCCCGCTGTCATAGCGGCGCGCTCGAGCGAGGAGACCATTTTCGTCCCAGTCGTAGGTGAAGCTGGTGAGGCATGCCCCTCCACATCCCGGTCTCGTCACGAAGAGAGACGCTACGTTTCCCGCGGCGTCATAGGACGCCTGCACGCTCCCTGTTCCCTTCCCATCGGCGGTAGCGCCGTCTGAGGACAAGAATTGGTTTGGGCCACCGTGCGTGCCGCCACGGCCGTTGGTGATCTTGCCTACCGATCGATCATACATGGCCAGCGCGTCGTCGCGCGAAGACGTCATGTTTCCGATTTCGTCGTAGTCGAACGCTTGATTCTTGATCCGCTGCGGCGGCAGCTGTGCCCCCACGAACGCGGGGTCATTGTTCCCGCTCGCCTCCTCCGCGGCCAGCGGCGGCACCTGGACGTCTCCCTTTGAATCGTAATCGACGCGCGTCAGCCTGTAGAGGTCATCATAGGTCATCGACCGTGACATCGGAGCGAACCCCGGCGACGTGTACTGCGAAAGTCGATGGTCTACGATCGAGGTCGGGTTGTTGACGGTATCGTAGCCAAACTCGACATCTTCATAGAGACTTGGCGGGTTGAGGCCATTGTTCGGATCGGTGACACGCTTCCAAAGCCTACGCCTCACGTCGTACGTGTTTTTTGTCGACGTCTGCCCATCTCCATACCTTACGACCGAAGGCTGGCCGTCGACTTCGTAGGTGATGTTACTGATGATGGAGCCGTAGGCGCCATCGATGCTCGCGAGTAGACCGCGTGGCGTATACTGGGTACGGACCGTCGTGTTGCCGCCCGGAGCGAGTTCCGCCACGTCCGCGCCCGTCGTTTGTGTCGCGACGCGACCAAACGCGTCGTACGTCGTGGTCTGCCGGTTCTCGGTCGCGACGTACCGACCTGCCGTGACGTCCGCCACCGAACCCGGGTTTGCGACCCGGCGAGTCACATCCGTTACCCTGGACCGACCATCGTAGAAGAAGCGCGTGAGAGATGCGCGATCATAGACCGCACTGAGGTTCCCCTTGGCGAAGTCGACGGTGATCTGAGCGCCGACATCCGTATCCGGCACGTCGTAGCGATAGAGCACCTCTGCACCGACGCCTCCGACGTACGGTGAATAGGGCTCCTGCGAAGCGAGGCACGGTGAGAAATCCTCCGCGACCGTCCGGCCTGCGCCGTCGTAGATCAGATTCTTTCCACATCCTCGCGCATCGCTCGTGCCGACGAGCTGACCCGCATCGTCGTACGCGTAACGCCACGACTTCATGTTCGCCGCGCCATCGTAATCCGAGAACGATGTCGCCGTGTTCGGCTCTGCGTTTCGAACCAATCTACCGAGTGAATCGTATTCCATCCATCGGGAGTAGGTGACGCCGTTCACGGTGCCGTCACGGTTCGGCGTTACGCCCTTCCGGATGCTGGCGAGCTGGCCAGACGCGCGGTACCGGTATGACGTGACGACGGGGCTATTCGGCTTATGCGTGCGCTGAATGACGCGCACCGTTCGCCCGTGACCATCCGTTTCATACGTTGTCGGCGTCGCCTGATGCGCGGTCGCCTCTATATCGGCTTCGTCATACACCGTCGTCGACAGCGGCGCGTACTGCACCTGGCTATTCATCAGCCCATCGAGTCCATGCGTATTGTCGAGGCGACCAAACCCGTCGTAGTGGAACTGCTCCTGGACGGCAAACTCAGGCTGCGTCCCAAGCTTAATGAGGTTTACCGCCGATGCATCGCCCACATACGACATTGGGCGATGCTTCGCCGTCACGTTACCGACCTCATCGATGTCCTCAATGCTGCTCGTGATCCACTCGTCCTTGTGGTCTCCCTTGCTCAAAATGACGACTGGATTGGACCACCCATCGACATACGCCCAGGCCTCGTGTGTCGAGGTCCCATCGGAGCTGGTCACATGAACGCGCCGCACCGTGCCCCCATCGGGGGGCAGGTAGTCCGCGTGAAAGCTCACGGCACTGGGCAGTCCCGTTCTCGCGTCCGGCTGGGCCGTCTCGTTTAGGCGGCCCCATGCGTCGTAGCTGAAGGTGCTCACCTTCACGTCGTTCTGCGTTTCCATCGTGAGCAGGTTCAGCCCGCGGTCATAAACGCGCGCCGTGCTCATGGCGACGTGGCCGTCGCACCCGTCCGCGAAGACATCGTGACGTGATGGAAACTGCTGGTACGTGGGATCGAAGCCGTAGGTCTGGCACCGTCCGCCGGCGCCCTCAACGCGCAGCGTGTGTCCAAACGAATCGTATTGCGTCACCGCGCTCAGAAGGATCTTGCCGTCCTTCGACGCCGTCGAAGGTGGCGGCGCCACGGCGCCTCCTGCGTTATGGCGTCGGTCAAGCAGCAGGCTCCCGCTCAGCCAGCCAAACGTCTTGGTCAGCTCGCCGTACTCGTTGTACTCGTACTCGAGCTTCCTCGGCACGTCCGGCGGCAGGCCAGGCACGCGCGTGGAGTTGCCGGCCAGTGTCGAAGTCTTCATTCGCCACAGCCAACCCGAGCTCGTGTTCGCCGGGACGGTCCAGACCATCCACCGCGAGATCGGATCATCGACGCCCACTTCGCCATAGTCGACGGTCGCCACGACGTTTCCTGCCGCATCCACGTCGGAATACGTTCTCAGGTGGCGAGCCGTCTTTGTGTCGCGGAGGATGACGCTACTCGACTGGGTGCCAGTATCCCGGTCGCCCGCGCTCAGTTCGCTTCCGTTTTGCACGTCGACGAGCGTTACGGGCGCGCCCGGGGTCTGCGCGGCACTCGTGCCGTAGAGATACGTATCGACGACGCTAGGAAACGCGAAGCGCGACCGCCGACCATCGTTGCTGTTCGCCACCACGCGGCGCGTGTAAGAACGGTGGACCGTCGACAGGTACACGCCCGCGTCGTTGAAGGTCTCCGTCAAAATCGGTACGCCCTGATATGCCTCCATCGGATTATCCGCGCCGCAATTCTCGACGCTGACCCCGGAAGCACTGCAGGAACCCATGAAGTACGTCGACTCCACGGTGTACGGCACCACTCCCATGCGCGTACGCACCTTGCGGAACCCGCGAAACTGCTGCGTGAGCCCATCATAGACGGGATCGCGGTAGCCGAACTCCATGACGGACCGCCGATAGCCGACATTGACGAGATTGTTGTCGGTGCGTACCCGCGTCACGACATGGTGAATTTGCGGCGTCTCGGAGGCCCAGGCGCCCGTCTTCCAGAGGTCGATCTTTCGGCGTGCGTCGATGGAGAGCTGAGTCGTCGTGGCGTAGGTAAGATCCGTGGTGGCTCCTAACCCATTCTCGACGTGCTTTAGCAAACCATGTCGCTTCCCGTTGAGGGCGTCGATGTAAGCAACTTTGCCCGCGGGAAGTAGAAACACGAGGTCGTCGACCCCTGAGCCGTTCATGTCTGCGATGCGAACGCCGGAGTCGTCCGCCCAACCAGGAAACTGCTTCTTAAGCGACAGATCGAGAGTCGCAGTCTGCTCGAAGTGGGCCGGGTAGTGATTGACCCAGAGGCGGAGCCTCCCATCGGCGACGTAGAGAAGGTCTGCGAGGCCGTCCCCCGTCACATCCGCGAACCGCACCTTCGTCCAATCAAACTTGTCGATGGTCGGCAGGGGCATGTATTCGCCGACAAACGGCTGAGGAGTCTGCGACGGCGGCACGTCGAGTCGATAGTACGTGCTCGGCCGATTGGGCTGCGGACCGTCGAATTGGACGATGTCGATGCGCCCGTCCCCATCGATATCGCCGAAGGCGGTCTTAACGGGCCACGGCTGCCTCCGGCCTGGCTCCGCTATCGATGCGATACTAGGCTCCAAGAACCTTTTAATCTGCCCATTCGTGTCCTTCGCCGAATAGCAGATAAGGTAGTGTGGATCGTCATTGGCATCGTATCCGTTTTCTACCTCGACGAGATCGGGCAGCCCGTCGCCGTTTATGTCTGTGCTGGTCTTGTACGGGCTGATGGCCAGAAGTGGGTTGCCGGACCGGCAATCCTTGTTCTCCAGCCCATCGTTCGAGTTCACCCCAAACCAGGCCCAACTGCCTCCGAGCTGACCGGGCGTGTAGATGATCTCGTTGCCGCCTGCACCCTTCCAAAGTAGATTGACTTTGCCGTCGCCTAGCCAGTTTCCGACAAGTACGTTGCCCAACTTGAGCGACACCGTATCGGCGCCGAACGTCGGCGCTTGAACATACATATCGGTCGCACTACTCCACGTGTGCTCCGCGCTGGTGGCGTTGAAAAAGACGGTCTGTTGCTTGACTGGAATGACGGCGGGAACATGCAGATCGGGGAGGCCGTCGCCATTGATGTCCAAGATGGACAGCTCTCGGGTGGGCAGGTCCGTGATGACGCTCCCGGACATCATGTTTACGGTGGAGTCGAACGCATTTACCGGTTCGTCATAGTCGAACCGCATGGCAGGCATGGCTGGACATGGCGTCGCGTCACCTTCTGCGTGAGGTGTTGCGCAACGTCCTTCCATCTGGACGCTCCTCAAGTACGAGCGGTTCTCGACGGTATCGTACGACAAATGGTAGCGGCGAACGAACTCGCGGCGCGTCCCGCTCCAGTTCGCGCTTGTCATCTCGACCTGCGAGAGGCGCAAGTATGGGTGTGCGTTCCAGGGTAGTTCACGAAGCTTCCCCGTCGCTGGATAAGGGTACACCCAGTCAAGGTGCGTATGGTTGGCGCTGAGCTTTACCCAATCGGCGCCAGCGGCGGTTGGCGGCGTATCGTAGAGATCGGTCAAATAGCCTATGCCGTTTGGGTCGCTTGCGAGGTGGCTCCATACGTATCGAATTGTGTTTACCGCGGGCCCGCGCGAATCGTACTGCTTTACAATATTCCACCGAAAAGCGCCGTCGACAGCTTCGAAGCCCTTCCCGGACTTGGGATCGACAACTTCTCCGAGTGGAACGCCGAGTTCCATCGTTTGGTTCTTGTCTTGAATGACCCAGGTGCGGAGGTCTGGAGAAAGAAAAAACCGCGCGAAGCTGCCCTCGAGCGCGAGCCGGTAGTACGTCCATCCACTGAATGCAGCAGGTATCCCCGGGCTGTTGCATGAATCTGCGGAGACGGTGCTGTTGGACGACACGACGCAAATCGGTAAAAGCACCTTGCCGCCAAACATGTACTCGGCCGGTCCCGGGTTGTGACCCGACCAGTACTGGCGCTCCGGCGGCTTCCCCCAGCGGTTTCTCACCTCAATTGAGGGAAGGTTCAGGCCCCAGCCCCACCCAGCCTCGCGGGTGCCAAGCGCAGAGCTATAGGTGAGACCGAGTGACGGCTGTGCGGACCCGCGCGCGAGAGGGAGCTGAAACGGATACGAAGCCTTCGCAATCCCGGTGGAGGGCTCAACGTTGACGCCGGCGAGAGCGTTCTGCCCGGCCGCACCTCCTGATTCAGGGACGTTGAGGCCCGTTGACGGCTCCGCACTCGGGGGAGCGTAGGAAGGACCCGCTGCGGCAACGGAACGCGCGTTGGCCACATCGTCCGCGCGCGCGCTCGTCGCATTCGAGGGGGTGGAATCGTCCCCGCTGGCCGCGGCAAGGGCACGAAGCGGAAGGGACGACGCCACGAACACAAGGGTCGTCATGAATGGAACGACGGCCGATGAGCGGAGCCGGTGAAGCGCAGTGCGTTGCGAGGGCATGAAGGATCCTTAGTCAGCCCGGGGCCGGGCAGTTATCGGCAAACTTTGTCCATGCGTCCGCGCGCGGCCTGGAAGGAGGCTCGACTGTCCGCGCACGGCTCGTTCAATTGCAGGCAGTCGACAGGCGCTTCAGTGCTGCGGAGCATTCCGCCTGCAAGCGCGAGCGCGCCTCAGGGTTCTGAGCCTCTACAAGCAACGACGAGCGTGTTCGCTCGGAAGCAGCCGCCGCATGGTCGGCCGGCCCGCTCTTGGCGAGGCACTCACGGAACTTCAGCGCGTACGCATCGCATTCGGCGATGCTGCCTGCGTCATCGTTCGCGGCCGCTGAAGAATGACTTCCTGCCGTTCCGCACCCGAGCGCGGCAAGCGAGATCAGCGCTATTCCGAGAGAGACACGTCGTGGTCGATAACGGACAACGCTCATCAGCACCCTCCCCTTTTTTTTCGTCGCGCCGTGACCTAGCGCTGCGGGCCGTTCTGCGCCAGCAAAATGTTCCTCGTTCGGGACCCTGCAAGACGATTCCTCAACAGCGTCATTCCCGTGTGAACGCTGGCGTGCGCGACCTCATCAGGTCTGGGTCTGACGAAGCGCGTCTCTTACGGCCTGCGTGGTGCCACCGCCGCTCACGCCGAGGCTTCCTCAGTCACCGCTGCACGGGGTCCACGGCCGCTCGGAGATCTGGAGCCGCCGCGCTGTTGTGCGAACGGTGAAGCGCGAGCAGGAGAGGCTCGGCGCTCGCCTTCGGGCTATTCGCGTCGAGCGTGGTCTCACCCTAGAGGGCGCGGGTGAAAAGTCTGGCCTCCATGACGGCTACATCGGACGGCTGGAACGCGGGATCATCAACCCCACGCTCGCGGTGCTCGTCGCGTTGGCCAAGGCGTACCGGATCAGTGTCGATGACGTCTTTCGTGATCATCCCCGTCAAAGTGTCGGGCCGCGTCCTCGAAAAAAGAACCTCGCCCCCAGCGGCGAGTAGAGGTCCGACGTAGCGGGAGTGCGGACGACCCCGATGTCCCCCAAACGGGTGGCAAGCGCAGCACGTTGAATGCTGAACGATCGGAACCTGCTGAACGGACGTAGACGATTTTTCTCCATCTCTCGCGCAGATGGAGGTACCAACCCCGTTGTGAGCAACGATTCTGACGACGTTTATTCGACGCCGGTGGCGTCGGCCATCAGCGGAATTACGGCAAAAACCCTCGCCAATTGGAAGCTGCGCGGCATTTTCGTGCCTTCCGTCGAGCTGCTCCATTCCACGCAGAGCCGCTACTACTATTCGTACCGCGATCTGGTGGCGATTCGCGCTCTCGTCGTCCTTAAGGACTTCGGCGTCGACCTCATTCGCCTTGCCCACGTTGGCGCGTACATCCAATCCACTGCGCCGCTACAGACGACGTTCCTAGTGGTGGACGGCGGGGAGGTGTTCGTCGCCGATGGCTCGGCTGCAGTCGCGTCGCTGCTTCGCTCAGGCCGGCGCGCCTTCTGTGTATTGGCGCTCCAAGCAATTGCCAGCGAGGTCGAGCGCGACGCGCGAGCCCTGATGAGTTCCGCCGCATGAAGAACCTTCGCCCGCGGAGGCTCGCCATGTAAGCCGGCGGCGCCGTGCACAAAGCACGAAAGGCCGAGCGGTCGTCCCCCCCGGAGGGGGGAACTCGCTTGGCCTTCGGCTCACGCCTATCCGAATTCGAACCCCGGATGAGTGGGAGCCTAGGGGATCGTGTTCCCTTTTTCAAGGGAACGACGCAGTAACCGCGACGCGAGGGCGCCCGGCCGGACAGGTTCTGGCGGGTGCGTGGGCGCGCGGGAAGGCTGCCCTGTTGGACTCGGAAGTGAACTCCCCCCGCAGGCGAGCGAGCCTGCACGACCGGGGGGACCTGTGGGCCGGGGCTTGGTCTCCGTCCCTTCGTGAGCGTGCCTCATGTCTCCTTGTGCCGAGCGGCCCCCCGT
>JACDGR010000094.1:5202-10184 GCA_013821525.1 Actinomycetota bacterium | reverse complement strand
CCTGCCCGTCGGTCTCGCCTTCGCGGTGCTCGCCGCCGTGCTGACTGCAGCCCACATCAACGTCTTCGCCAACTTCGCCCGGCTCGGTGCGACCGCCCTCCTCGGCTGGTGGTTTCTCGGCTTCTTCGAGACCGTCTCGTGGGTCGTCCTCGTGGCCTTGATCATCCCGTGGGTCGACGCCTACTCGGTCTGGCGTGGGCCGACGAAGCAGATCGTCGAGAACCATCAGCACGTCTTCAGCGTGCTCTCGTTCGCGTTCCCGGTGCCCGGCGAGACCTCTGCCGCCCAACTCGGCGTGCCCGACCTGCTCTTCTTCGCGCTCTTCCTCGCCGCGGCCGCGCGCTTCGGACTACGGGTGCTGCCGACCTGGCTCGGGCTCGTCGCCGCACTCGGTGGGACGATCGCGCTCACGGTCTGGCTGAACTTGAGCGGGCTACCGGCATTACCCGGCATCGCGCTCGGGTTCCTCGTGCCGAATGTCGACCTGCTCTGGCGGCGTCTACGCGGCGGGCCTGGGGTCGGCGACCGGGCCGGCCCCGCTGCTGCGGCCCCGAACGACGGCTGAGCGCTCGGGCTCGACATAGACGAAGTTCGGATCGCGCTCGAGCAGCGAGACGCACTCGACGTGCGGCGTGTGCGGGAACATGTCGACCGGACGTGCTCGCGTCAGCTTGTAGCCGTAGACGTCGGCGAGCCGCTTCGCGTCGCCGGCGAGCGTCGTCGGGTTGCACGAGACGTAGACGATCTTCGGGGCGCCGATCTCGCCGAGCCGCTTCAGCGCCTTGCCCGCCAGACCGGCTCGCGGCGGATCGACCACCACGACGTCGGGCTGGCCCGAGCGCTCGCGAAGCTCGCGCAGCACCTCGCCGACGTTGCCGGCGAAGAACGCAGCGTTGCCGATCGAGTTCAGCTCCTGATTCTCGATCGCGCACGCGACCGACTCCTCGCTGATCTCGACACCCCACACGGTCAGCGCTTCTGCGGCCATCGAGAGCCCGATCGTGCCGATGCCGCAATACAGGTCGTAGACGGTCTCGCCGCCCTGCAGGCCGGCGAACTCGCGCGCGAGCCCGTAGAGCTGTGAGGCCATCTCGGTGTTCGTCTGCATGAACGCGTTCGGGCGCACGCGGAAGCGCAGGCCGTCGATCTCCTCCTCGATCGCATCCTCGCCCCAGATCAGCTCGGTCGGCAGGTTCGTCACCTCGGAGACGCCACGGTTCACCGACCAGTGGATCGAGCGAACCTCGGGAAACTCGGTCAGCACCTCGATCAACCGCTCGCGATCGAAGCGCTCTCCGCGCGCGGTGACGAGCTGCACGAGCGCCTGTCCGGTGTTGCGCCCCTCGCGCACGACGAGGTGACGGAGGTAGCCCTCCTGCGTCTCCTGGCTGTAGGCGGGCAGCTTCTCCTCGCGCGCCCATTCGCGCATCCGGTTGCGGATCGCGTTGCCGAGATCGGTCGTCAACCAGCACTTGCGAATCTCCAGCACCTCGTCCCAACGGCCAGCGCGGTGCAAGCCGAGCGTCGCGCCGTCCTCTTCCTGCGTGAACGAGTACTCCATCTTGTTGCGGTAGTGGAATTGCGACGCGGCGGGGACGATCGGCTCGAGCGGGAAGTCCACGAGCCCGGCGAGCCGCTGCAACGAGTCCGCAACCCACTGCTGCTTCGTCGCGACCTGCGCGGCGTAATCGAGATCCTGGAAGCGACAGCCACCGCAAGCGGGGTAGTGCTCGCACGGTGCCTCGACGCGCAGCGACCCTGCGGCCAGCACCTCGGTCGTGATCGCCTCCGCGTGACGCCGCTGCACCTTCGTGATGCGTGCGCGGACAGTGTCGCCGGGCAGGCCGGCACGCACGAAGACGACGAATCCTCGTCCCTCACCAAGGTCGAGGCGCGCGACGCCATTCCCGCCGAAGGCGAGCGATTCGATCGTGAGCTCAAGCTCCTGATCGCGCTGAACGGGCGGCGGCATGCGTTGAGGCTAGCGATGCCGGAGCTGCGAGCCGTCGAGCGGGCGTCTGGCGGCGCTGCGCCTCCACTGGTCTGCGCCGCGCCGCGAGTTAGGCGGGGTGCAAAGACAGGCGAATTGCAAAAACGGTGCCAGGCACCGTTACGCGGGTGTGACGTTTTCTCCACAGGGCTTGTGGGCGGCCTGATCGGGCGGCATGATCGCTGTGCCACATAGGTGTGGACGGTGCCACAGCACTGACATGATGCGTCGACCAGCGGTGGGAAGCCGCCTTCGCCCTAGCGAAGGACGCTGACGTAGACCGAGCGCGTGCGTGGGCCGTCGAACTCGCAGAGAAAGACGCCCTGCCACGTCCCGAGCGCCAATTCGCCTCTGTCGGTGAGGGGCACGAGCACCTGCGGGCCCATCAGGGAGGCTCGCGGATGGGACGGGGCGTTCTCTTCCCCCTCCTCGAGGTGCTGCCACCCCCAGCCCTCCGGGACGATCCGCTCGAGCGCCATCTCGAAGTCGCGTGCGACGAGCGGGTCGGCGTGCTCGTTGATCGTCAGCCCCGCCGTCGTGTGCGGCACGTAGACGAGCACGGCGGCGCCCGCCTCGCCGGCGACGGCGTCGCGCACGAGCTGTGTGATGTCGAGCAACTGCGTATGCCGCTCGGTCGTGACCGTCAGGGTCTGCACGGCCGCGTATCCTAGGCAGCCGTGCCAGCCGACGCCCCGACGAGCCGCGAGGTCGACCAGTTCCGCGACCGCGCAGACCGGTTCATCGCCGACCTCGACGAGGAGTACTACCTCCACTTCGCAGGGCTTAAGGAGACCCTCGACGTCGAGCAGGTCTATGAGCGCTACGAGGAGCTGACCCGGCTCGCGACGGCCCAGCAGATGCGGGGCGGCCCGACAGAGTTGTGGCGCTTCGCCTGCGAGGGGTTCCTCGGCAACCTGACCCGCGCGCACCAGGCCCGGCTCGCGCAGGCCGAGACTGAGCTCGAGACGACCGTCGACGGGCAGACCGTCCCCTACCGGATGTTGCGCGTCGCGATGTCGAACGAGGCCGACCGCGACAAGCGGCAGCGGCTCGAGGAGGCGCGGGTGCGCCTGCTCGACGAGCACCTAAACCCCGTCTACCTCGACGCGGCGCAGATCGACCAGGACGCAGTCCGCCGGCTCGACCAGCCGAACTACTACGCGCTCTACAAGGACTTCGGCTTCCGGCTGGACGAGCTCGCCGACGAGTGCCGCGCGCTCCTCGACGACACCGAGAAGCTATGGGAGCGCGAGGGCGACAAGCTCTTCCGCTCGCGCCTCGGGCTCGGCCTCAGCGAGGCGCGCGCCTGGGATGTGGTGCGGCTCTTCCGCGCGACAGACCTGGACGAGCTGTACCCCTCGGATCGCATGCTGCCCGCCCTCGAGGCAACGCTCACCGATCTCGGCGTCGACCTGCGCTCGCAGGAAAACGTGCACCTCGACCTGGACGCACGTCCCTCGAAGACGCCGCGGGCGTTCTGCGCGCCGATCGAAGTCCCCGGAAAGGTGATGCTCGTGATCCAGCCGATCGGCGGCAAGGACGACTGGGAGGCGCTCTTCCACGAGGCAGGCCACACGGAGCACTACGCGCACACGCGCGCCGACCTGCCGACCGAGGATCGCAGGCTCGGAGACATGGCGGTCACCGAGGGCTGGGCGATGCTGATGCAACACCTCGTCACCGAGCCTGCGTGGCTGAACCGCCGGCTCGACGTGCCGCGGCCGGCCGACCTCGCGTATGACGGCGCGGTCTCGCTCCTCTACTTCGTGCGGCGCTACTCGGCGAAGCTCCTCTACGAGATCGAGTTCTTCCAGGCGGAGGAGATCACCTCGATGCGCAACCGCTACTTCGAGATCCTCAGCGACGCGCTGAAGATCCCGGTCAACCCGGAGAGCTATCTCGACGACATCGACGGCAGCTTCTACGTCACCGGCTATCTCCGCTCCTGGGCGTTCGAGGCGCAGCTGCGCGAGTACCTGCGCTCCGAGCTCGGCAACGACTGGTTCGCAAAGCGCGACGCGGGCGACCTGCTGCGCGAGCTCTGGTCGCTCGGCCAGGGGCCGACGGCAGACGCACTGCTGAAGGACGTGACCGGGGCGAAGCTCGAGATGGCGTCGGTCGCCGAACGCATTCGCGAGGGAATCGGCGCCTGACCGAGCGGAGGTTGGTTAGCGTCCGCGGGACGTGACGCTGCTCCTCCTGATCGCGGGGTTCATTGCAGCAGCAGCTGCGGTCTGGGTCGCGGGCGTCAGCCTCTCGAATGCGGTCGACGTGCTCAGCCACCGCCTCGGGTTCGGGGAGGCGCTCGGCGGCACCGTCCTGCTCGCAATCGCGACGAACCTGCCGGAGATCGCGATCGTCGTGACGGCGGCGCTCGCGCACAACTTCGACATTGCAACCGGCAACATCCTCGGCGGGATCGCGATTCAGACGGTCGTGCTCGCGATCCTCGACGCCCTCGGGTTGCGCGACGTGCCCCTCAGCTACCGCGCGGCTTCGCTGCAGCTCGTGATCGAGGGCGCAGTGGTGGTCGCGATGCTCGCCGTTGTCGTCGACGGGACACGGCTCGCCCCCGACGCGATCTACTACCGCCTCACGGCCCCCGCCGTGCTGCTGCTCGTGATCTGGCTCGCCGGGCTCTGGCTGATCCAACGTGCGCAGAAGGGCCTGCCGTGGCACGAGCCGCCAGACGGGCAAGAGGAGCCGATGGGACACCGCCGCAAGCAGCGAGCATCAGCGGGTCCCTCGACACGGCGGGCGGCGTTCCGATTCTCGGTCGCTGCGATCGTGACGCTCGCCGGCGGCGTCGCGCTGGAGCGGCTGTCCGAGTCCATCTCGACGCGCATCGGGCTGTCAGGCGTGCTCTTCGGCGCGACGGTGCTCGCGGCCGCGACGTCCTTGCCCGAGCTCTCGACCGGGCTCCAGTCGATCAAGCTCGGCGACTACCGGCTCGCGGTCTCCGACATCTTCGGAGGCAACGCCTTCCTGCCGG
>JACDGR010000094.1:0-5192 GCA_013821525.1 Actinomycetota bacterium | reverse complement strand
CGGCGACCGTGATCTCGGGCGCTGCTGTTCTGCCCCAGGCGCACAACTCAGACGTCTACCTGACCGCGCTCGGGATTCTCCTGACGGTCGTCTATATGGCGGGCCTCGTGTTCCGCCCGCGCCGTCAGTGGGCTCGGCTCGGCCCCGACTCGATCGCCATCCTCGGCCTGTACGTGCTCGGGATCGCAGGCTTGGTATTCGTCGCGCACGGCTGAGCGCGTACGATCGGGCAGTGCCGGACGCAGACGACGATCTACTCGCAGCAATCGCACGCGGCGACGAACAGGCGCTCGCAGCGCTTTACGACCGCTTCGGCGGCGTTGCGTACGGCGTCGCGTTTCGCATCCTGCGGGACGCCTCGCTCGCCCAGGACGCCGTGCAGGACGCCTTTCTCGCTGCCTGGCGAACCGCCGCGGCGTTCGACCCCGCACGCGGCTCAGCGTCCACCTGGCTCCTGACGCTCGTCCACCGGCGTGCGGTCGACGTCGTGCGCCGCGAAGAGCGCCGTCGCGCCGACTCGCTGGAGGATGTGCCGGTCGCCGCCGGCGACGCGACCGACGAGACAGCTGAGCTGCGTGAGCAGCGGCGAGCCGTCCAGGGCGCGCTCGCCCAGCTGCCCGACGATCAGCGGCAGGCCCTTGAGCTCGCCTACTACGGCGGGCTCTCGCAGTCCGAGCTCGCCGAGCGCCTCGGCGTACCGCTCGGCACGATCAAGAGTCGCATGTTCGCCGCGCTCGGCCGGTTGCGAGAGCTCCTCGGCGAGCAGCAGTTCGCTTGATCGATGCTGCCGCTCTTCGACAACATCCCCACCCGCCGGCTTGCGATCGTCACCTACGGGTTGATCGTCGCGAACTTCGTCGCGTGGCTCTGGGAGCTCGGCTCGCGCGGCGCGCGGATCGACCACTACGCGTTCTATCCCTGCGCAGTCAGCGGCCCTTGCATCGCCGCGGCGCGAGATCACGTTCCCTGGGAGGAGGGTGTCTTCTCGGGCATGTTCCTGCACACGAGCTGGCTGCACGTCCTCGGCAACATGCTGTTCCTCTTCATCTTTGGCAACAATGTCGAGGACGTGATGGGCCGGCTCGGCTACCTCGTCTTCTACCTCACCTCCGGAATCGTCGCCGCGCTCGCCCAGACGTGGGTGACCCTTCACTACGCCGGAGCGGGCGCCGCGAGCATCCCGACGGTCGGTGCGAGTGGCGCGATCGCCGGCGTGCTCGGCGCCTACCTCGTCCTCCTGCCCCACGCTCGGGTCGTCACCCTGGTCTTCGGCTTCATCCCACTCCCCATCTCCGCCTTCGTCTTTCTCGGCTTCTGGTTCGTCTTCCAGCTCTGGCAGAGCGGCTTCTCGATGACGCATCCAGGTAGCGGCGGCGGAGTCGCGTTCGCAGCCCACGTGGGCGGTTTCGTCTTCGGCGCCCTGGCCGTCAAGGTGTTCCAGCGACGCACTCCCCTGCCGGCCCGCGGGCACCGTCGACGGCGATGAAAAGGATCGGTGCCAACCTGGAATAGCGAACCTTTGTCCAGCGTTTTCAGGAGTATGCGAACGCTAGATCAGATCAAGCAGGAGATCGACAGCCTGTCCGAACGTCGAATCGATGTCATGCGGGCGTTGTCCCAGGGGTTCGACGCGACGCTCAAGGCCGAGCATCTGGAGCTCGAGGAGCAGATCGCGCAGCTCTGGGATGAGCAGCGCAACGCGCGCGCCATGCTTCGCTTCGGCGACCGTGACGTGATCATCCAGAGGGCGCGTCAGGAAGAGCGCCTCTCCCGCGCGGCCTAGAGCCCGCGGCAACGAGCACGACCCGGGCGCCCTGCGAAGGGCGCTCCGGCGTCTGTGGCGGATAGACTGCGCCCGCTCGGGGCGTTAGCTCAGCTGGGAGAGCGCCGCCTTTGCAAGGCGGAGGTCATCGGTTCGATCCCGATACGCTCCATTGCCTGCCTCACCCGAACTCACGTCCAGTGAGTAGTTTTCTACTGAGGCAACACAAACCAAGCTTCTCCGCCGGGCGGCGGAGAAGCCATTCGTGTCTAGTGAAGCGCTAGCACGAGGAAGGCCATCCGGCCGGCGCAGCCGGGACCAGAACTGCGCGTTTGCTCGGTTGCAAGCTCGGCGACCTCGTCGAGCCCGAGAGCCCGAGTGGCAGGAGTGGATGGTGTTCGTACGAGGGAAATCGGGCTACCTCACCTTCGAGAAGCGCTTGACCGCTTCGAGCAGTTCGTCGGACTTCGCCTGCGCGTCAGCCTCATCACCCGATGCGAGTGCGCCCGCGACGCAGTGCTTGACGTGCCCGTCGAGAATCTGGAAGCCGAGGCTCTCGAGCGCGGTTGTCACAGCGCCAATCTGGGTGAGGATGTCGATGCAGTAGCGATCGTCGACGACCATCTTCTCGATGCCGCGTACCTGACCCTCGATGCGATGTAGGCGCTTGACGAGCGAGTCCTTCTGGTCGTGGTAGCCGTAGTGGCTGACCTGCTTTTCGGTAGCGCTCATCTGCTCCCGTCCTCTCTCTCGGTGCGGAAGCGCCGCAGCCGCAGGCTATTCGAAACGACAAAGATGCTTGAGGCGGCCATCGCGGCTGCGGCGATGATCGGGTTCAGAAGGCCGGCAACGGCGAGCGGGATCGCCGCGACGTTGTAGGCGAAAGCCCAGAAGAGGTTCCCTTTGATCGTTGCAAGCGTCTGGCGCGCCAGACGGATCGCATCGGCCGCTGCACGTAGGTCTCCGGAGACGAGCGTCAGGTCGGAGGCTTCAATTGCAACGTCGGTGCCGGTGCCGATCGCGAGCCCGAGGTCTGCCTGCGCGAGCGCCGGCGCATCGTTCACGCCGTCGCCGACCATCGCCACGGACGCGCCCGCTTCCTGAAGCCGCCTGACTTCGAAGGCCTTCTCCGACGGAAGTACCTCGGCGCGCACCTCTTCGATCCCGACCTCAGCTGCAATTGCGCGCGCAGCGCGCTCGTTGTCCCCGGTGAGAAGAATCGGATGGAGACCAAGCGCTTTCAGCTCGCGGATTGCTTCAGCGGAGGTTGGCTTCACGGCGTCGGCGAGTGTGAGCAGGCCTCGGAAGACGCCGTCCCATGCGCAAGCGATCACGGTCTCGCCCCTCTCCTCCTGTCGCGCCTGCCAGTCGCGCGCGTCCGCGGGAAGCTCGATTCCCCACTCCCGAAGAAAGCTTGGGCGACCGACGAGCACGGCGCGGCTCTCCACGAGCGCCTCGATCCCGAGTCCGGCATGGTTACGGAAGTCCGCGAGCGCCGGAAGCGTCTCATCCTCCGCTGCGGCGGCACGCGCGACAGCCTGCGCGAGCGGGTGCTCGCTTCCCGCCTCAGCGGCACCGGCGAGGCGAAGAAGCTCGCCGCGCTCGACTCCAGCAGGAAACGCATCGACGAGCTGCATCCGGCCTTCGGTGATCGTGCCGGTTTTGTCGAGGAGGATGGTGGAGATCCGCCGGGTCTGCTCCAACACTTCCGGGCCCTTGATCAGGATTCCTAGCTGCGCGCCGCGGCCGGTTCCGACCATCAGCGCGGTCGGCGTGGCTAGTCCCATCGCGCAGGGACAGGCGATGATCAACACAGCAACCGCCGCGGTGAAGGCGGCAGAGGCACCTGTACCGGCGATCAGCCAGCCTGCGAGCGTCAGAAGCGCGATCCCGATCACGATCGGAACGAAGATCGCTGAGACGCGATCGGCGAGCCGCTGCACGTCGGCCTTCCCGGCTTGAGCCTGTTCGACGAGGCGGGCAATTTGGGCGAGCGCCGTATCGGCGCCGACATGCGTCGCGCGAACGATGAGACGTCCGGAGGTGTTGATCGTTGCACCAGCAACGCTCGTCCCAGGGCCCACCTCGACTGGCACCGGCTCGCCAGTCAGCAGAGACTGATCGATCGCTGAATCTCCCTCGACGACGACACCGTCGGTCGCGATCTTTTCGCCCGGCCGAACGACGAAAAGATCATCGGGATGAAGCTGCTCAACCGGTACGAGCGTCTCAACCCCGTCCGCCAAGACGCGCGCTTCCTTGGCGCCAAGTTCGAGCAGCGCACGGATGGCGGCGCCCGAGCGACGCTTCGCGCGCGCTTCGAAGAAGCGACCGAGGAGGATGAGCGCGCTGATGACAGCGGCAACCTCGAAGTAGCTGTCCGCGTTGAGCCCGCCGACGAGGACGACCGCCGACCAGCCCCAAGCCGCGAGCGTGCCGATCGAAACGAGCGTGTCCATGCTCGCCGCCCCGTGTCGTGCGTTTGCACGTGCTGCGCGGTGGAACTCGGCGCCGCTCCAGAAAACGACCGGCGTCGCGAGCACGAGTGAGAGCCACTCCCAACCTCGAAGCTGCAGCGGCGGAATCATTGCCATCAAGAAGAGCGGCACAGAAAGGACGAGCGCGGCGATCAGTCGCGTCGGCGGCGCATCGTGATCGTTCTTGTCAAGCACCGAGAGATCGGTCGTCGGATGGGCGTGGTAGCCGGCGCGCTCGACGGCTTCGACAAGGCGCTCAGGAGATGCAAGTGTCGCGTCGTAGGCAACCGAAGCCGTCTCCGTCGCGAAGTTCACCGTCGCTTCGACCCCATCGACCTTGTTCAGCGCACGCTCGATCCGGGAGGCGCAACTCGCGCAGGTCATCCCTTCCAGGACGAGCGTTGTCTGCTCGCGAGCCTCAGCACTCTCCGCGGTCGGGGGTTCACCGACGGCTGCCATGCGTGCTACCTCGCGACCTCGTAACCGGCTTCGTCGATCGCCGCGACGATCGCTGTTTCGTCGAGTGGCTCGCCCTCGACGGTGACGGCCTTCGCGTCGAGGTCGACCTCGACCGAAGCGACGCCCGGAAGAGACTGGACTTCATTTTGGATTGCCTGGCGGCAATGTCCGCAAGAGACATCGGGGACGCTAAGGGTGAGAGTGGTCATGAGCTCCTCCTGGATCGACTTCCCTCCATTATACCCAATGGGGGTATCGCAGACAAACCGATTTTGCTAAGCGGCAACTCCTGGCTCGTTGACGCGCCGCCGGGGCTCTCACCGCCGTTGCTTGCTGGCAAGCACTCAGTGAGAGACCCTCGCTCGAAGCGCTTCGACCGATTCCTCAGCTCGGCGGCCGATTTCGTCGTTCAGCCGGTCGCGCCCCGGCTCTAGTTCATCGAGGCTCTTTGTCCTGGCTCCTCCGCCGTGGCCCCCACCGTGGCCGCCGTGGGT
>JACDGR010000523.1:1500-2132 GCA_013821525.1 Actinomycetota bacterium | reverse complement strand
GTCTATACGAATATGTGGCGCGCCACATATTCGAACTTCTGTGCCCGACCTGGTTATGTGGCCAACGGCAGCTCGGGGCCTGTGATCACGGCGGTCAGCGGTGCGGTGGCGCCGTCATCGGGCACATAACGCTGGCGAGGCCAGCAAGGGTGCTTTCTCTAGTCATCAGCCGAGAGGAAGTTGCCCATGTTGGAGACGTATTTCGTCAGGCCGCAGACGGTGGATCGGATTCGGGCGGGTTGGATCGGGTCGGAGATCGAGCAGTACGTTGTTTGGCTGGCTGAGCAGGGCTACTCGTCGCGGTCGGTGTTGCGGCGGGTGCCGTTGCTGATCGGGTTCGGGGAGTTCGCCCGGGGTCGTGGCGCGGGCGCGGTCGAGGAGTTGCCTGCTCATGTTGAGGCGTTCGTGGCTGGGTGGATGGCGGGGGGGCCGGCGACTCGTCAGGGTGGGCGGCGGGTCGCCAAGGAGGTTCGTGGTCCGATTGAGCAGATGCTGGTGCTGGTCGTCCCGGGGTTTGTCGGCCGCGGTCGTTCGCGTCGCCCGGACCCGTTCGCCGACGCGCTCCCGAGGTTCTTCGATTACCTGGACCGTGAGCGCGGGCTTCGACCCGCGTCGATCCGGAGCTACCAGCA
>JACDGR010000523.1:0-1490 GCA_013821525.1 Actinomycetota bacterium | reverse complement strand
CATCACCTCGCCCGCTTCGAGGCCTTTCTGGCGCGGATCGGTGTCGCGCGGCTGTCGGAGCTCTCGCCGGCGATCCTGAGCGCGTTCATCGCCGAGCGTGCCGGGGCTGGGTTAGCGAAGACGTCGCTGCGTGACTGCTGCGGGGTGCTGCGCGTGTTCTTGCGCTACGCCCACCGCGAGGGGGAGGTCGCGAGCGACCTGAGCAGCGTGATGGAGTGGCCGCAGGCTTATCGGCTCTCGAGCATCCCGCGCTCGATCACGTGGGAGGAGGTCGGACTGGTCCTCGCTGGTGTTGATCGCCGCACGCCGTGCGGGAAGCGCGACTGGGCGATCTTGCTTTTGCTGGTGACCTATGGGCTGCGTGGTCGTGAGGTCGCGGCGCTGACGTTGGATGACATCGATTGGAAGCGTGAGCGGCTCGCGGTGCCGGAGCGCAAGGCCGGGCACTCAACCGCGTTCCCCCTGTCGGCGTCGGTCGGAGAAGGGCTCGTCGATTACCTGCGGTTCGGTCGACCGCAGACCGACGAGCGGCGCGTGTTCTTCCGGGCGGCAGCGCCGGTCAAGCCGATCGGCCCCGCGGCGGTGTCTTCACGCGCGAGGCACTATCTGCTCAAGGCCGGGGTCGAGGTTCCCCGGCCGGGGTCGCACACACTCAGGCACACGTGCGTGCAGCGACTCGTCGACGCCGACTTCGCGCTGAAGACGATCGGCGATTTCATCGGGCACCGCTCGGCGCAGTCGACCAAGATTTACGCGAAGGTCGCCGTTGAGCAGCTGCGCCAGGTCGCGCTCGGCGACGGCGAGGAGTTGCTCTCATGAGCTACAGCGAGAGCGTCGAACTGGGCGTCGACCAGTTCCTCGCGCACAAGCGCGCCCTGGGCCGAAAGTACCTGAGCGAGGAGGCCGAGCTGCGGTTGCTGATCGCCTTCGCCGCAGAGAGGGGTGTGACCGGGCTGCAGGAGCTCACACCGGCGCTGCTGGACGACTTCTTGGGGTCGCGGCCCCGCTCTCGGCCGCGGAGCTTCAACCATCTGCTCGGCGTCGTTGGCTGCCTGCTCGACTGGGCTGTCAGCCAGCAGCTGCTTGAGGTCTCGCCATTGCGCGCTCGCCGACGACGCGTGACCTCCAACCGGATCCCGTTCCTGTTCGACCCGGCCCAGGCACGTCGGCTGCTCGACGCGGCCGGCGGGCTTGCGGACAACTCTCGAGCGCCGCAGCGAGGCGTGAGCTATCGGACGCTGTTCGCGCTGTGCTACGGGCTCGGGCTGCGCGCCGGCGAGGTGTGCGGGTTGTGCCTGGGCGACGTCGACGCTGCCCGTGATCTGCTCGTCGTGCGCGGCGGGAAGTTCGGCAAGAGCCGTCTCGTCCCGCACGGGCCGAAGATCGCCGCGCTCGTCGGCGAGCAGCTCGACCGTCGGCATCGCAAGGGGGCGGTCCACGACGAGGAGCCGCTGTTCACCTTCGACGGGACACGTCACGTGCATCCGGGC
>JACDGR010000093.1 GCA_013821525.1 Actinomycetota bacterium | reverse complement strand
GCCTCGCCGTCCTCGTGATGATCCACGAGGCCGGTCACTTCTTTGCGGCGCGCGCGGTCGGCATGACGCCGCGGAAGTTCTACCTGGGCTTCGGCCCCGCGATCGTCAAACGGACGCGCGGGGGAGTCGAGTACGGCATCGGCTCGATCCCACTCGGCGGCTACGTGAAGATCCCCGGCATGAACCGGCCGTCGCCGGGCGATCTCTCGGCGTCGCTGCGACCGGAGGATCGTGAGGCGCACCGCGCCGAGCTCGCGCGGCTCGACGACGCGATCGAACGTGGCGACGAAACGGCGGCGCGGATCGAACTCGATGCGTTGCGCCCGGCGCTCGGTGCAACGCGCATGTTCCAGGAGCTCGAATGGTCGCTCGCTCCTGACGCGTACTGGAAGCAGACGACGTGGCGACGCCTGGCCGCGATCTTCGCCGGCCCCGCCGTCAACCTCGTCTTCGCAATCGTTTTGTTCACGAGCCTCTTCCTCGTAGCTGCTGTTCGCGACACGAACGTGATCGGGCGCGTGCTGTCCGGCTCGCCCGCGGCAAAAGCTCACCTGCGCAAGGGCGACCACGTGCTGCAGGTCGCCGGCCAGGCCGTCCAACCGAAGCAGATCCCTGCACACATCCGCGCGACGGGCGGCAAGCCGTTCACCCTGCTCGTCACGCGACAGGGTCGCCGCGTTGTCGTCGGCCCGTTGCGGGCGCGCAAGGATCAGGGCGCCTACCGCATCGGGATCGCGATCGAGTCACGTACCGGCCCCGGCGAGTCGCTACCGCGTGCCGCCGTCGACTCGCTGCAGCTGACGTGGTCGATCACCGCCGACACGGTGCGGGGGATCGGCCACCTGGCGACCGGTCGCGATACGAACCAGGTGTCGAGCTCCGTCGGAATCGTCCGCGTCTCAGCAGCAGCGTGGCGGCAAGGCCTGCGTGACTTCCTGTTCGTGCTCGGCCTGATCAGCCTCGCGCTCGGCCTGCTCAACCTCATGCCCGTGCTCCCGCTCGACGGAGGGCACATCGTGATGGCGCTCGTCGAGAAGGTGCGCGGCCGCACCTTCCGGCAGGCCGTGTACGTCCGCTATTCCGTCGTCGGGCTGACGCTCTTTGCAGTCCTCATGTACTTCGGACTGCGCAACGACCTCTTCGGAGGCGGAGGGGGCTAACGTCGCGCGGTGCAGGCGCTGTGCGGCGCAGGCACGCGGTGCAGCGCGAGGCCCTCGGCGGGTGCAGCGCGATGGAGCAAGCCGAACTCGGCGAGTGCGTAGGGGAGCATCGAGGTCGCGCGCATCTCGCGTGAGTGGATCCAGAAACCGACGTAGCCGCTGATCGGCGCGCGCGGGTTCGTCTTGCGGAGGCGCCAGAAGAGCTTGCCGGACTGGCGCTGCTGGTCGATGACGACCTTGTCCGCAGGGCTCCACCACAGCTGCAGCGGCACGCACGACGCCGCGATCGAGCGTGTGTACGTGATCGGACTTCGCTGAGCGAACGCGAGCGGCCGGGTGACGGGCGAGCCGCCGATCTCGTCGCGCGCAAGGCTGCGCAGGCGGCTCCCAAGCGGCTCCCCGAGATCACGCCGACACACCGCATTGCATCCGATCTGCGGGAAGTCGCGGTACTGCAGCGCAAAGTCGGCGACCGCATCGAACGACGCCGCCCCCGCGAGCAGTGTCGGGTGGTGCGCGAGGAGAAGCAGCGTCTCCTGTCCGCCCATGCTGCCCCCGAACGCATAGATGCGGCTCCGATCGATGCGCAGCCACGGCAACTCGCTCTGGGCGATCTGCGGCATCCGAGCGAGGTCCGCGATCTGCCCGGGAGAGCCCCACGAGTAGTTGCCGAGCAGGCGACCCTGACCGTCCGGGCTGATCACGGCAAAGCTGCCGGCCGCAGGAAGGCCGCCCCACAGCATTGCGTTGTCGCGCCCGCTCAGCCCCCGCCCGTGCGGCGAGATCACGAGCGGCAGGCGCGGATGCAGATGTGGCCCGTACCAGCGTGGCAGCACGAGCGTCGCGAGGCGAGGCAATCCGTTGTGTGCCCGGTACTGGATGCGCCAGAGCGTCACGTGCCCGCGCGTCTCTGCGAGCGTGATGCCGCCCTCTCCCGGCCCGAGTGCTGCTCGCGCAGGACCGGAGACGGCGAGCGCCGCTGCGAATAGCGCAACGATGAGCGGGAGCCGCTCAGCGCGCAAGCGCGACCTCGAGCTGAAGCGTGCTGCGGCGACCGGTCAGGTCGATCGTCGAGGTCCGTGCGTCGAACGTCCGGATCGCCTTGCCTCCCAGCAAGACCGAGGCGATGTGACGGTGGCCCGGCAGTCGCAACCGCAGGCGCAGGGTGTGGCCGCCGATCCGCGGCACGGCGATCTTCGCGCTGATCCGCGTCGCCGACGCCGACAGCGAATAGGCGAGCGGGCCGAAGCTCGTCGCCAGGTTCGTGACGGCGATGCGCTTTCCCGGCGCAAGCCACGCGCGCGGCGTCGCGTAGGCAAGCTCGAGACCGCGTCCGTCCCGGAGCTCGTGGACGACCGTCGAGCGGAGCGCCTCGAGGAACGCCGCATTCGAGACGCTGTTCGGTGGCAGGTACATCGAGCGATAGTACGCATGCGCGATCGGCGTGATCGAGGCCGCTTCGCCCGCGATGAACGTCCGCGGGGTCATTCCGGCAGCCAGCTGGCCGTAGAGACTCAGGTCGAGCTCATCTGGCTCCTCGAGATCGGCGAGGAAGCGGGCGACGTTCAGCCCGTAGACCTGGTCGATCCCGGAGGCTGCGGTGCCCGTGCCGTACAGCGAGAACGCACCAGCGCGGACGAGGCCGAGCAGCCGGCCGCCGTGCGTCTGTAGATAGCGGAGCGCAGCGCGCTCTCCTGCAGGGTCGCCCGCGAGCAAGCCCGACGCGAACGCGTACGGCGCCACGAGGTTCCAGTAGCTCCCATCCCGCGACGCGGGGAGGCGGGCGTAGGGCTGCTCGCGCTCGAGCAGGCGCACCGGGTAGAACCGCGCACCGCCCGGAACCGGCTGCCTCGAGCGGGCGACGGCACGCAACAGTCCGGACCGCAGCCGCGCAGCGGTATTCCGCGCAAGCATCGCCTCGCCGGGGTGGCCCGTCGCCGCCCAGGCGCGCGCCATCTCGTGCAGTCCTTGCCAGGCGACGGCCTGAGCGTGGAAGCCGAGCACCGAGTCCGGAATGTCGGACGAGTAGCGCTCGCGGCCGAGCAAGCCGTCGCCGCGCGCGAGCTGCCCGGCGAACGAGCGCACGTAACGGACGAGGAGCGGGGTGGAAGAGGTAACGATGCGCCGGTCCAGCGACAGCCGGTACACCGTCGCAACCCCCAGCAGCTTCTCGCCCATCTTCCAGTTCGCGTACGGCTGCGGGCGCCGCGTCAGCGACGTTCGCACCATTGCGCTCGCAACGTCGGTGAACCCGAACTCGGCCATCACCTGAGCGCCGTCGACGCTCTCGGGAAACGAGAACTCCTCGTACGGGTTCCCGAGGCTGTAGCGCCACGTCAGCATCAGGTTCTGAATCAGCGTCGAGCGCTCGGCGTTCATCACAACCTGCTCGGGCACCGAGATCGACGCACCTATGGAAAGTCGCGCGTCCCAGTACCGGCGGTACGCGTCGAGCGCCGCCCGATAGTCGGCTTCGCCGATCATCTGCGGGCGGCCCCCGACCACAGGCCTCCAGGCGAGCGTCAGGGTGCGGCGCGCCGCCAGCGCCCCCCCACGCGTGACGACGTGCACGACGCCACCGGAGGTCGTGATCCTCACGAACACCGTCGTCGCTCCGTCCGCGGCGCGACTCGTGAAGGACTCCTGCGTGTACCGCCCACCCGCCGCGTCGACGTACGAGGTCTGCACCACCGGCAGATAGCCGGCGCCAAGACGCGCAGGCGTCAGCCGGGACACACACGAGCCGAAGAGCTCCCGCGCGGCTCCGACCTCGACCGAGAGCCGCGGACCTGTCGTCGAGCCGAAGAGGATCTCGCTGCCGTCGGCGACGTGGAGTGCCGCCGAGCCGGCGCCCTGTGCGCCCCCAGGCTGCGCGGAGGGGATCGCGTACACGCCAGTCCGCGTCAACGGCCGCTTGCCACTCGTCCGCGCAAAGAGCAGCGGCGGCAGCGCGCGGGCCGCGGCGGCGTAGGTCGGACCGCCTGGCCGGGCGACCAGTCGTCGTCCGAGCACGTCGATGCCCGAGCCGGTGACGGATGCGAGGTGCTGCTCGTACCCCGCCGACACGAGCCGTGGCGCACATGCAGACGCGCTTGAGCCTGGGGCCGCTGTCGTAGCGATCGTTGCGGCGCCGAGCAGCACCGTGAAAACCAGCACCCGCATCAGGGCGAGCCTACTGGCGGGCGCGAAGCCTCGGGCTCTGCCCCCGGGCTACCCTAGGGCCATGGCCAGCGAACGCTCAGTCTTGGTCGGCGACGTTCAGATCGGGGGTGGGGCGCCGGTCGTGATCCAGTCGATGACCTTGACGAAGACGCACGATGTCGAGGCCACGACGGCACAGATCGCTGCGCTTGCGAGCGCCGGCTGTGAGATCGTTCGGGTTGCAGTCCCGAAGATCGAGGATGCCGACGCGCTCGCGCGGATCGTCCGCTTCTCGCCAATCCCGGTGATCGCCGACATCCATTTCAACGCCAGCCTCGCGCTGCGTGCGATCGACGCCGGCGTGGCGGCTGTGCGGATCAACCCGGGCAACATCGGCGGAGCCGACAAGGTCGAGCTCGTCGTCAAGGCTGCGAAGGCAAAGGGCATCGCGATGCGGATCGGCGCGAACTCCGGCTCGCTGCCGAAGCACCTGAGCGACCTTGCGAACACCGATCAGGCGGAGGCACTCGTCGAGGCTGCGCTCGAAGAGGTGCGCCTGCTCGAACGGCTCGACTTTCGCGACTTCAAGATCTCGGTGAAGTCGAGCCACGTGCCGACGATGATCCGCGCGTACCGGCTCCTCGCGTCGAAAGTGCCGTACCCATTGCACCTCGGGGTCACCGAGGCCGGAACGCCGTTTGCGGGGTCGATCAAGAGTGCCGTCGGCATGGGTGCGCTGCTCTTCGACGGCATCGGCGACACGATTCGCGTCTCGCTGACCGCCGACCCCGTGGAGGAAGTAAAGACCGCCTGGGAGATCCTGAAAGCTCTGGGTCTGCGCGAGCGGGGCCCGGTGATGATCGCGTGCCCGAGCTGCGGACGCGATAACGTCGGGGTGCAGCAGCTCGCCGAGCGGGTCGAGGAGCGCCTGCGCACCTATCCCGAGGCCTTCGAGGTGGCGGTGCTCGGGTGTGCCGTCAACGGGCCGGGGGAGGCGGGTGACGCCGACTTCGGGATCGCCGGTGGACGCGACGTCGGCTTCGTCTACGCCCACGGGCGGGTACTCAAGAAGGTCGCCAGCGAGACGCTGGTCGACGAGCTCTTCGTCGAGATCGACCGCTGGATCGCGGACGGAATGTTCCGCCCGAAGCGCTTGAAAATGGGGAAGCCGGCAGCGCTCGCGATGGCCGAAGCCTCCGCAATCCCGCTCAGTTAGCCAGCTTCCGACAGCCAACCCGACCGCCGGTAGCCTGAAGAGGCAACGATGATCGCCCGCGCCTCACAGCTCTTTCTGCCCACCCTGCGTGACGCGCCGGCCGATGCCGAGGCGGCCAACCACAAGCTCCTCGTCCGCGGCGGCTTCATCCGCCAGGTGACGGGGGGCGTCTGGACGTTCCTGCCCCTCGGCTGGCGCGTGCACCGAAAAGTCGAGCAGATCATCCGCGAGGAGATGGATGCGATCGGCTGCCAGGAGATGTTGATGTCGGTCTTGACGCCCCTGGAGCTCTGGCAGAAAACGGGCCGCGACTTCATCCAAGAGATCTTCCGGCTCAAGGACCGCAAAGGCACCGACTACGTGCTTCCGCTCACGCACGAAGAGACCGTGTCGTTCCACGCCCGCGAGCTGCAGAGCTATCGCCAGTTGCCGCAGATGCTCTACCACATTGCGACGAAACATCGCGACGAACCGCGGCCTCGCGCGGGGCTGATCCGGATGCGCGAGTTCTGGATGAAGGACGCGTATTCGTTCGACCGCGACGAGGAAGGGCTCGACAAGAGCTTCGAGTTGCAGCACGGGGCGTACGAGCGCATCTTCGAACGCTGCAGCCTCAACGTCTTCGGCGTCCAGGCCGAGTCCGGAATGATGGGGGGCACGGAGTCGATCGACTTTCTGGCGCCCGCAGGCGCAGGAGAGAACACACTCGTCACCTGCGAAAACGGCGACTTCGCCGCCGACCTGGAGGTCGCCCGGACGATGCCACGCATCCCCGTCTTCCCAGAGACGATGATGGCACCCGGCGAGGTCGAGACACCGAACGTGAAGACCTGCGAGGCGCTCGCGGAGTTTCTCGCGATCGATGTCGCCGCGACTTCGAAGGCGATGCCGGTAACCACGGACGACGGTGCCGTCGTGCTGGCTCTGATCCGAGGGGACGACCACGTCGAGCCCGCCAAGCTCGACGCGGCGCTCGGGCGCCCGTCTCGTCCGTCGACCGACGAGGAGATCCGCGACGCGTTCGGCGCCTCAGGCGGCTCGCTTGGACCCGTCGGATTCGCGGGCGAGATCGTCGCCGACGACGCATTGCGCGCGGGCCAGTTCGTCGCCGGCGCGAATCGGGACGGTTGGCATCTGCGCGGAGTCGAGGCGGGCCGTGATTTCCAGCCTCGCTTCGCCGACCTGCGGGAGTCCGCCCCGGATGACACATGCCCACACTGTGGTGGCAAGCTTCGATTCGAGACGGCAATCGAGGTCGGCCATATCTTCAAGCTCGGCACGCGCTACTCCGAGCCGCTCGGGGCGCGCTTTCTCGACGACGATGGCAAGGAGAAGACGCTCGTCATGGGGAGCTACGGCGTCGGTCTGGCACGAACGATGGCGGCGGTTGTCGAGCAGAGTCACGACGAACTGGGAATCGTCTGGCCGGCGTCGATCGCGCCGTACGACGTCCACATCGTGCAGCTCCTCGGCGCCGAGGAGGTTGCAGCGCAGGCCGCCGAGAAGCTCTCGGCTGCGGGCATGGATGTGTTGCTCGACGATCGCGATCTCCGTCCGGGCGAGAAGTTCGCGGATGCGGATTTGATCGGCATCCCGATCCGCGTCACGGCCGGGAAGAAGAGCCTCGAGGACGGTGCTGTCGACGTCCGCGCTCGCGGGACGGGTGCGGAACGGCGCGTGCCGCTCGCCGACCTGGTCGCGAGCATCTGATGGCCAAGCGCCGTCGCTACTCGTCGGAGGCATTCGGCCCAGCGGTCGAGCGGCTGATGAACGAGACCGGGGTCACCTACCGGGCGCTCGCCGCGAAAACCGGCCTCTCGGCCGGCTACCTGAACCACCTCGTCCACGGCAACCGGCCGGTGCCGTCGAATGACGTTGTGGAGACGCTCGCAACGGCGCTCGACGTCGAGCCCGAGCACTTCCGCGAGTTTCGCTTGCGGGTGATCACCGAGAAGCTCGAGGCGATGCCCGAATTGGTGGATCGTCTCTACCGGCGCCTCAGCAGCTGAGGCCTAACACTCAGACCGCCGGGACGTCTTAGGTGGTGGCCGGTGGGGTCCCGGCAAGCGACCACTGGGGGGTTAGGGGCCCCACCGAGCCTTAGGCCCGCGAACCGCCGGCGGCACGGTCGCTTGCCAATCGGCGGGAGGCTCCTGAAACGTCGCGCTCGAGCCGTTACGCTGAACCGATGAACGTGGTCCAACGCAATAATGTCGTCCTCTCGGGTCTCGTCAGAGGCCAACCGATCCTGTTCGCGCACGGTTTCGGGTGCGACCAGAACATGTGGCGATACGTAGCGCCGCAGTTCGAAGACGACTACCGGGTGATCCTGTTCGACCACGTGGGGGCGGGCCGGTCGGACCAGGCCGCCTACGACCGCGGCAAGTACTCGTCGCTCGCGGGCTACGCCGAGGACATTCTCGAAATCTGTCACGAGCTCGAGTTGCGCGACGTGATCTTCGTCGGGCATTCAGTCAGCGCGATGATGGGTGTGCTCGCAGCAGCCGAGGAGCCCGACCTGTTCGCCAAGCTGGTGCTCGTCGGACCGTCGCCGCGCTACCTCGACGACGAGGGCTACGTGGGTGGCTTTGCGCGGGAGGACATCGACGGGTTGCTCGAGTCGCTCGACAGCAACTATCTCGGCTGGTCTGGCGCGATGGCCCCGGTGATCATGGGGAACGCGGATCGGCCGGAGCTCGGCGATGAGCTGACGAATTCGTTTTGCCGCACCGACCCTGCGATCGCGAAGCATTTCGCGCGCGTCACCTTCCTCTCGGACAATCGCGCCGACCTCTCGCGGGCGAACGTCCCGACACTCGTGCTGCAGGCGAGCGAAGACGTGATCGCGCCGATCGAGGTGGGTCAATACGTGGAACGGCAGTTGCCGCAGGCACAGCTCGTGATTCTGAGCGCGACGGGACATTGCCCGAACCTGAGCGCGCCGGAAGAAACGACCGCGGCTATCAAAGCGTTTCTTGCGACGGAGTGAATCCGGCGGAGCATCCGCTCGACGGGTCGGCGCTCATGCTCGAAGAGAGTGTCGAGGAGCTGTACGAGGACGCGCCGGTGGGGTATCTCTCGACGGCTCGGGACGGCACGATCCTCAAGGCGAATCGCACGTTCTACGCGTTGACCGGCTACGACGCGGTCGCGCTCGTCGGGGTGAAGCGCTTTTACGACCTGCTTCCGCCCGGCGCGAAGATCTACTACGAGACGCACTACGCGCCGCTGCTGCAGATGCAACAGGACGTACGGGAGTTAGCGCTCGAGATCGTCCGTTCCGACGGCCAACGGGTGCCGGTGCTCGTCAACGCGCAACTGCGCGACGTAGCAGGAGAGGCGTCGCTGATTCGCCTGACGGTCTTCGACGCGAGCGACCGGCGTCAGTATGAGCGTGAGCTGCTGCAGGCACGAGCCGACGCGGAGTCCCGCGCGGCGGCTGCGAGTGCGCTCCAGCACGTGAGCGAGGGCGTGCTCCTCGTTGACGACGACACAGCGGTCGTGGTCTTGAATCCAGCTGCCTCCCGGATTCTCAACGTGGGAGCTCGGGAAGCCGTCGGCAAGCGGGTGGGCTCGCTTGTTCCGGGGTGGGAGTCGGTCGTTTCTCGGATTCCGGTTGGACGTCCGCACGAGCCGGCGACCTCGGTGGTCTTGCCGCTCGCGGTCGCAGGGGATACGCGCTGGGTCGCTGCGTCGGGGGAAGCCGCGCCCGACGGGATCGTCTACACGCTCCGTGATGTGACGGCAGAGCGACGGCTCGAGGACTTCCGCGACGACATCGTCGCAATCGTCTCGCACGAGCTCAGAACGCCGCTCGCCGGTATCTACGGCGCGGCGCTGACGCTCGAGGCGCATGGCGACTCCCTTGGAGAGGAGCAGCGACGGAACCTGATCAAGATGATCGTCGAGCAGAGCGGCCGCCTCTCTCGGATCCTCGAAGAGGTGCTGATGACCCAGCGGCTGGACAGCGGCGACCTGACGATCCAGCGAAGGACGTTCGACGTCCGGGAGGTTCTGGCGCGCGTGATCCAGAGCTCGGCATCGTGGCAGAGCGCGCTACCGGTGCACGTCGCCGCGGCAGATGACGGCGCTGCCGAGGGTGACCCGGAGCTCTTCGAGCAGGTGCTCGTCAACCTGCTCGACAACGCGATGAAATACAGCCCAGCCACCGGCGACGTTCGGGTTCGCATCGAGCGCCATCGTTCGAGCATCCGCGTGACCGTCGCCGATGACGGACCCGGCGTTGCGAGCGAGGATGAGGAGCGGATCTTCCAGAAGTTCTACCGCGTCGACCCGGGCCAGGCGAACGGCGTCACCGGTACCGGCCTCGGTCTCTACATCTCACGCGAGATCGTGCGCCGGATGCACGGCCGGGTCGGCCTCTTGCCGGCAGTTCGGGGCGCAACGTTCTTCGTCGACCTGCCCGCTGCGCAGTAGCGCGTCCGCGCGCGGGGCGCGACGAGGTGCTTGCTAGCGTGTGGCACGTCGCGGGGCGTGGCGCAGCCTGGTTAGCGCGCTAGTCTGGGGGACTAGAGGTCCCGAGTTCGAATCTCGGCGCCCCGATCTTCCGAAAGCCCCGCAGACGCGGGGCTTTCGTCGTAGTGCCAGTCGAATCGGACTCTCAGGCTCCCTGTGGCGCAGACTGGGTGGCAGACGTCGAATCATGATCCGTACGAGCGGTTCGGGCGGAACGGGCG
>JACDGR010000092.1 GCA_013821525.1 Actinomycetota bacterium | reverse complement strand
CCTCACGCTCGGGCTGCACCGCACCAACACCAGCTGGGCCATCGCCTGACCATCAGGTCTTGACCCGACACCGCACTCACGCAACCGTGAACACCGGCAGGGCGACCTCTTGTCGCACCCCCGGGTGCTGACCTCGCAGCCAGACTGCCGTGAGGCGCCCTGCCCGCCAAACACCCCTTATTCAGCAGTCTCCTAGGGATCTCAGCTCGACTTCGATGTTGGCATCGACAGCTCCCTCGTCCCCGGCAGAGCCCGCGGGGCATACCACCCGGCGCAAGACCCCGACCGACGCCGCCGACAACGAAGATCAGAGTTGTGGAATTCGCGGCCCGCGCCAGCACGCGAACCCCATCGAGCGGAATGGTCGGCCGAGGCAGCCAGGCTCCACACGTCGATGAACCACCCCAGCGCTGTGGCCGGGTGCAGACCGCGAGAGACGAGAGACGCCCGCAGCTCGGCGTGGACCGCCGGGCCGGCGGCGGTCCGGAAGAACCCGTCGCACAGCTGCAGCACGTCCGCGATCACCGCCTCGCGCGGCACGTCGACCACAGCGCCAGCCTCGGGCTCAGACGCCCCCGTCCGGCAGGTCATGCCGTTTCGCTGCAATCGCGCATCTCCGTGCCCGATACTGACATCACAACACGCCAATCTGGTGCGATCAAATCTCGCCGACATCGAGCCCGCCACGTGCGCGGTGCGGTCGACGCTCACCCACAAACAAGCGCGGTCACAACTGACGACAGAACCACACGTGATCGCCCACACCGCGACGACGTGAGCCGCCCGATACGCTCGGTTCTCATCGGCACCGTGAACGGCGCCGTCGCCGTCACCTTCAGCGACGGGCATCAGACGAACCGAGGCCGCGGTCCTGGGTGTGGGCCTCGGGGATTCAAGCCGGGCGGGCGCAGCGGGCGGATCGTGCTGCTGGTCTGTGAGGGCCTGTCGAACACCGAGATCGCGACGCGGGTCGGGGTGAGCCGGCCGCCGGTGATCCACGGGCGGAACCGCTACGCGGCGGGCGGGCCGGCCGCACTGGCCGACTGCAAGCGGTCGGGCTGGCCGCGGCGGGTCGACGAGGGCGAGGTGGTGACCGCGTGGCCTTACGAGGACCAGACCCAGCACCGACACGCACCCGCTCCCCATAAGGAATTGCGTGACCACCCGGTGAGGAACTACGTGATCACCAACCCCTCCGACCTCGACCTTTTCATGATCGCTGACACTGATATGCCTACGTTCCGACGTAGACACTTCGCTGCGTGTGCACCTGCCGTCGATGCGTCTGAAGCATCACGACGCGGCCGAAGTTGCATCTCCGATGGCGCGTCCTCGGCCTTAGGTTATCAAGGTATTCGATTCGGAGAGCGGGGCACACATGGGCGGGGACACGTTCGACGCCGTCGTCGTGGGCGGGGGGCACAATGCCCTGACGCTTGCGGCCTACCTCACGGGGGCCGGACTCAACATCGCCGTCGTCGAGCGCAACGCCGTAATGGGAGGTGGCTGTAACACCGAGGAGGTCACCCTTCCCGGTTTCAAACACAGCCTGCATTCGAATTACCATTTCCTGGCCGAGGGGCCGATCCTAGCCGATCTCGAACTACATAAGTACGGCCTAAGCTACGTTTATCCGGAAGTGCAGCACGCCATCGCTTTTAGCGATGGAACCGCGGTCTGCATTCATCAGGATCCGGAGAAGACCGCAGCGTCCTTCGCGCGCTTCTCGCGTGCGGATGCGGACCGTTATCGAATCCTGTATGAACGTTTCGGTTCGGATACGATGCGCCAACTCATCAACAGCATCATCTACAGCGATCCGCTCTCTCCTCACGAATTGCAGCACAAGGTTACCGGACCCGTCGCCGATGAATTATTCAGCTATGCTCCATTAACGTTGCATCAGGCGGTCGATCGCAACTTCGAACACGAAAAGATTCGATGCGTTTTCAAGTGCTTCTTGCACGCGATCGCCGTGGAAAACACTCCTGGAACCGGCGTGTTCTTTCCACGCCTGTTCTCCCGAATCATCCGACTTGGCGTGCCCGTCGGCGGCGCAGTGTCGGTGGCCCGGGCGCTGGAGCGCGTTGTGAGCGAAAAGGGGGGGACGTTGGTTCGCGGATCACACGTAGAGCGCATTCTCGTGGAGGGAGGCCGTGCGGCTGGAGTGCAGATCAACGACGGCCGCGTACTACGTGCACGCCGGTTCGTGGCGAGCGGAGTCGACGCTCCCCAGACCGTGCGTCTGGCAGGAACGGCGAACTTTTCCTCAAGTATTGTCGAGCAGATCGAGCGCTATGACTGGGCGCACCATAGTCTCGTCTCTCTACACTTAGCATTGAACGAGCGACCGCGGTACGCGGCCGAGGACTTTGACCCCGACGTCGCAAATGCGTTCAGCGTCGTAATCGGAGCCGACAGCGGCTCTCAGATCGATCATGTCTTCAACGACGTGGCCCGGGGCCATCTGCCGGCGAGGCTGGCCGGCAACGGCGCCTGTCCATCTCTCTTTGACCCCAGCGTTGTGCCCGACGGTAAGCACCTAGCATTCTGGTGGCCTTGGGCGCCGTTCGCGCTTGACGGCGATGCGGCCAATTGGGACAGGCGGCGTGAAGAGATAAGCGATATCATGCTGCAGCAATGGGGCGAGTACGCGCCAAATCTGACGGGCGCCAACGTTCTTGATCAGTACCTTTTCACGCCGCTCGACATCAGCCGCAAATGCATAAATATGGTCAACGGCAGCCACCACGTTGGTGCGTACACTGCGGAGCAGTTGGGGGCGAATCGCCCCATTCCAGCGCTCGGTCATTACCGCACGCCGATCGAAGGCTTATATCTATGCGGCTCGAGCAGCCACACGGGCGGCTCGGTCAGCGCTAGCCCGGGATACAACGCCGCCAACGCCATCGCGAGCGACTTAGGAATCAAGCCTTGGTGGACGCCTGTTGCGCGGCCCGAGCTCCACCACGACGTACCCGCGGGTGAAGTCAGCGCGTCCTACACGAGCTGAGGGACGCAAAGGTACACAGCATTAAGCCACCAGACGGCCTGGAACGGAGCAGGGCATGAGCCCAGTAACCTCGAGATCAACGACGTGGCGCTCCTTTATCCAGGGGAGGTGGCAGGAACCGACGACAGACGAGACCTTCGACGTTCTCGAGCCTTCGACGGGTTCACGGCTGGCTAAGGTGGTGGCCTGCACGGCTGCGGACGTCGATGCAGCGGTATCATCGGCTCGTGAAGCCTTCGATAAGGAATGGCGTTGGCGGACACCGCGTGAACGGGCGGGAACGCTCCGCCTTATCGCAAATAAGATACGGGAACAGGCTGATGAACTTGCCGAACTTGAGACGCGCGAGAACGGAAAGCCGATCCGGGATGCCCGGGCCTTCGACATTACCGTTGCACATCTTACGTTCGACTACTTCGCGAGTCTGGCCGAGAGCATGTCCGGCCGCATCCTCGACCAGGGCCCCATTCAGGCACGAATCACGTACGAACCCTACGGGGTGATTGCCGCAATTCTGCCGTTCAATTGGCCTCCTATTCATTTCGCTAACAAGTGTGCTGCGGCACTAGCGGCTGGCAACACGGTCGTCGTGAAGCCCGGTGAGCAGGCACCGCTAACAGTACTGCGGCTGACCGAGCTCGCAAACGAAGTCCTTCCACCGGGCGTGTTGAATGCTGTTCCAGGCCCCGCCGCCGGCGTAGCACTCGCGGCACATCCGGGAATTGGACGAGTAACCTTCACCGGCTCCTCAGAAACGGGTCGCAAGGTGATGGCGAGCGCTGCAGCTAACCTCATCCCGTCCACGATGGAGCTCGGCGGTAAGAATGCATTTATCGTCTTCGACGACGCCGACACCGGGGCAGCGGTCAAAGCAGCTTTGGAGGCAATGTACTTCAATCAGGGTGAAGCGTGCACGTCAACCGCGCGGATCCTTGTGCAACAATCCGTACATGATGAAGTGCTCACGGCGTTTGCGGCGGCAACCCAACGACTCGTTGTGGGGGACGGCCTCGACGCGGCAACCGATATCGGGCCGATGGTTGATGGACGTCAGCGTGACCGGATCCGCGAGTATGTCGAGATCGGCAAGGGCGAGGGTGCCCGGGTGGTGGCGGAAGGGTCCATCCCCGATAGCGACGCCCTCCGCAACGGATTCTACGTTGCTCCGGTCGTATTTGCAGATGTGCGTCCGGAAATGCGGATCGCTCAAGAGGAAATCTTCGGCCCGGTCGCGTGCTTTATAAGCTTTGCGACCGAGGCTGAGGCGCTGGAAATCGCCAACGGCACGGCTTACGGCCTCACCGCTGCGGTTTTCACAAGCGATCCGCGACGCGCGGACCGCTTAGTAGCGCGCCTAGAGGTTGGGATGGTCTTCGTCAACAACTACTTCCGGGGATCGCTCCTCGGATCGCCGTTCGGCGGCGTTAAGGCTAGCGGATTCGGGAGGGAAACCACCGAGGACACCCTCCATGAATTCCTCCGGTCGAAAAACGCGCGGTTCCCATCCGGTGAGCGAGCAATACCGTGTTGGCAGACCGCCGAGCGGGTGATGTCGTGAGCGCAGAGCCGGGCGCGGCCAGAAACATGCGTGCCATGGTACTGCATGAGTGGGGAGGACCTCTTGCGCTGGAGGAGCGACCAATCCCGAGCCCGAGGGCGGGGGAGGTCCTTGTGCGGGTCATCGCTTGCGGAGCAGGTCTCACGCTCGTAAATGTCCGCAGTGGCGTGCTCGGTGGTGACCTTCCTTTCACGATGGGACACGAGTTTGGAGGCGTCATAGAGCGCCTCGGAGATGGCGTATCCAGCTGGCACGTGGATCAGCGAGTCACAGCGTCCTTTCACCTCATCTGCGGGCATTGCGTCTGGTGCGCGTCGGGCCGTGAAACCTTGTGCGCGAACCTGGGTGGCGTGATCGGCGCCTCGATGGATGGTGCCTTTGCGGACTACGTCATCGTTCCTGAACGCAACCTCGTCGCCGTACCTGACGGACTTGAGCTCGGCATCGCGGGAGTAGCCTCCGACGCGGTCGCCACGCCTTACCACGCTGCCCGTGCGAGGGCGAGGCTTGCCCCTGGCCAGCGGGCTGCGGTCATAGGAGCTGGCGGCGGCGTCGGTGTCCATATGGTTGAGGTGGCGCGGGCCTTCGGAGCCGACGTGACTGCGGTCGAGCGGGATCCAGTGAAGGTTGACCGGCTCCGCGAACTCGGTCTCGGAACAGCCATCCTCGCCGAGGACGGCATGACCGGGACAGCTCTAGCCGACGCCGCAGGCGGCCAGTTTGATGCTGTCTTCGATTTCGTGTCGACTCCACAGACTATTCGGCAGGGCGTCGACGCACTCGGACGAGGCGGGGTACTCGTAATTGTGGGCGCCAGCACGGGAACGGCGGACGGGATCCACTCTATCGATCTGATCAATAAAGAGAAATCAATAGTAGGAAGCCGGTATGCTACGAGGGCCGAAATACAAAAGTCACTCCAGCTCGTGGCTGATGGCAACGTCAGCGTCCATATCGGTGCTCGGTTCGACCTACCGCAGATTCAGGACGCCTTCGCTGCAATTACCAGCAACGCTGTCTTCGGCCGCGTCATCATCGACGTCTGCGAGAAGTCGTAATCGGGTCTGGAGCAATCTTCGGAACAGCGGGCCACAGGCGGCGGAGGAGGGCATGCGATGGTGGCCGACGTCCGCACACATCTCTTCCGTCCTGCGCATCTCGAGGCTCTGCAGTCGGTGGAGTTGAATGGTAACAAGATGCAGCGGACCTCGCCGGCCCGCACCCTCACCATCCTGCGACGAGTCGTGAGGCCGCCTTTGCGGAGTGAGCCGCATAAGGACAGAACTCTCGCGATTTCGCCGGTATCCATCAGCGATAATGGTTCTACTTGGTCCGCTCAATCTTCTTCTGAACTTTGGGCAAGCGCTACACCACGTCGTTATATGGCGGTCCTGCGCCAACAGGTATCGTTCACACGACTTCATCACATGGAGGGACAGAACGTGTCTAATGAGTTCTTTGCCGTTGATGCCATTGAGGGAACTCCGATCTGGTATCTGCAAATGTTGATGACAATAAAGGCCAGCGGCGATAAGACCGGAGGCGCGCTAGGCTTACTCGAGGTTGAGTGTCCCCCTGGAATGAGCCCGATGCACGTTCACCATTGGGACGACGAAGCATTCTACCTGCTGAGTGGATCTGTTACCTATACGTGTGGGGACAAGCAGTTCGAGGGTGGTCCGGGCTCCTTCATCTGGCTGCCCCGTGAGATTCCACATCGCCTACGCTTTGAAACGCATTGCAAGCTGCTACAAATTTGCCTTCCCGCCGGACTGGAAGTCTTTCACAAGCGTATGGGTGAGCCCGCGGAACGACGTGAGCTTCCACCGCCAGGGCGAGTGCTAGATGTCAACCGGTACAAGAGTTTGGCGGAGGAATACGGCATCGAGATCATAGCCGTTCCGGAATGGTGACGCAGAAGTATATCCCGACGGACGGAGTAATGAAGATGTGCGAATACGATACCTTTACGACAGAGGGCTTGGATGCGACGAAATGGCAGGCATTGCAGCTACCGATGGGTGAAGGTCGTACATGGAGTTATGGCGACCCGGCGGCAAAGGTCAAGGCCAAGAACGGCACCATGGAGATTACTGTTAATCCGTTTCGACTCAAGCACGATGAGATTCATATGTTCGATGATCCGAAGCACTTACTGGTAACACCACAAGTCCTTGAAGTTGCAGAAGACGGCACAACACAGGTTTCATGCGAGATGGCTTGCGATACGTATAACGGCAATAGCGATGATCTACTGGACGGAATGATAGGGTTAGTCGTTGCTGATTTCTCTCAAGGGATGGTCTTTGATTGGGTGTTGAGCGCTACACGACTCGGTATCATCTATGAGCGGCTACCCATCGCGGGTGTCACTCCCGAAGATGGAAGCTTTACTCACGTCATTCAGTCGCCATTTGTCGCCCGCAATCGGCCGAGGGAATTTCACCGCTACGTCGTGGCGTTGAACCGTTCAGAGCGCAGTTGTGAGTGGCTGGTCGACAGCCGCCGATTCTTCATGGTTCGAGACCTACCAGTCGATGTCCAGAGCATCACACTTGGTCTCATCGTGAGTACGCTAAAAGCTCCAGAGCCCGGACGCGGCAGTATCTCAAGCCACGGTCAAGGTGCGACGGGGTACTGGCGGCACCTGACGATTAGTACGAGCAGATGAAATCTCGTTGGAACTGGGTCGCAAGGAAGTCTGGCTACCGAGAATACGACGACCGCTACGGGGCACCCTGCCCACTTGCGCCGCCATCTGCGACCGGAGCGGCCTTTCGCGTAGGCTCGGCCCACAGGCGCACATCTTTGGCAGCCGTCGGTCGGCTGCTTTGAATGGATCCCCGAGGAGGGCTACGTTGGCAGCCGATGCCGAAAATGTAAAGAGTCGCGACGAGCGTATTTTCCGCGAGCCGCTCAGACTTAGAGGGAAGGTCGCACTAGTCACAGGCGGTGCGCGGGGAATCGGTCAATGTTTCGCTCAACGCCTCGCCGCTGACGGAGCTGCCGTAGCAGTGCTCGACGTCGCCGCAGCTGACGAAACACTCTCGTTGATCAAAGATGCGCACAATAGCACGACATTTGCCGCCCGCTGCGACGTCACCCGCCCTGACCAGGTGACAAGCGCCGTTCGTGACGCCTTGAATGCCTTGGGTCAGGTTGACATTCTCGTCAACAACGCGGGCGTCTACCCGGCGATCGCACTTGTCGACATGGGCTGGGAACAGTGGAGGCATGTGCTCGCCACGAATCTGGATTCCGTCTTTCACCTCACGAGGGCCGTGCTGCCGGGCATGATCGAGCGGGGATGGGGACGGATCATTAGCGTATCCTCAACCACTTTCCACTCCGGTATGCCTTACAACACTCACTATACAGCCAGCAAGGGCGGAATCATCGGCTTTACCAGCTCGTTGGCCGCAGAGGTGGGGGCCTCGGGTGTCACTGTCAACACGATCGCCCCGGGTCTTATCCGCACACCGGGCACAGAAGCGGGCTTACCCGCGGAGCTGTTCGCACGCCTAGCAGAGCTGCAGGCCATACCGCGTTCGGGTCAGCCCGCCGATCTCGCTGGCGCGCTGTCCTTCCTGGCCTCAGACGATGCCGCGTACATAACGGGCCAGACGCTGCACGTTGACGGCGGATACACCCGAACCTGACTGACGAAGAGGCACCATGACTGGGCGGCTGGACGACAAGACGATTCATCACGAAGGCGCGCGTGGTCGAGTGTGACGTGCGGCCACGCGCCAACCAGTAACTGCGAAGGAACTTGCCGGTGGAGGAACTCGCCGCTATCGGTCACAACTGTTGCGGTTCGGCGGTCGACCTGATCGTCTTAACCGTGATCTCTAGGTGTAGTGGTCGATTTCGCCAGGAACGGTATTGAACCGCATTCAGCGCGATTAGAACGAAGGGTGGCGTCGAGTTGGCCACACTTCAAACACATCCAGCCGCAGGACTCTATTCCGCCCGGAAGGCTAGGCTATGAAGAATTTCGAGGTCTACGATTCCTTCAGCGAAGGCAGCATTGATCCGGATAAGTGGTTTCTGCTCGAGGTCCCCGTTAATGAAGACGAAGGGCGGCGCTACGAGGAACCTGGCGCTAGAGTTACGGTTGCTGATGGAACGGTCGAGATTGACATCCCTCGATTCGAGACGTTCCACAATACGGTGCAAATGTTCGACAGTGGTAAACATGCGTACTTCTCCGTCAGAACCTTCCCATTGCCCGCCAGTGGGATCGCGACATTCTCGGTTGAAATGGCTGCAAGGAATCATGGAGGCACTCCGGATGACGTGCGAGATGCCTTTGCCGCATTTAACGTCGTTGATCTTGGGTCTGGACTGGTATTCGACGCGGTCTCGACAAGCCGCCGCATCTATGCTCTTCATGAGCGATTGGAGGTTCATGGCGTGTCGAATGGTGATACATTTACTCACATAGTAGAGGCGCCGCTAGTGGGGCTGTCTACTGGCGCCGGCCAGTTTCACAATTACAGTATTGTAATGGATTGTACTAGTAGCACCGTCAGCTGGTATTGCGACGGGAAGCGAGTCTACTCGGTTGAAAACATGGAGGCTTTCCCCGCGGGAGTTAAGATTGGATTCGGAATTTTCACGCTGCATCCTATAGTGAGCGGCAAGAGCAAATCGCGACGGGGTCAAGGCATGCTGGGACGGTGGCGACGCTTCCGTTACGCTATTGCGTGAGATTCATGCCTGCTGGGACCTCGGCCATCCTCGATATGCTTTGACCGCCGGGCTCGCGGTGTGCTTGACGCCAGAGTCCCGGCCGATGACGCTAACCGTAGCACGCGGTCTAGAAATCTCAGTATGACTCACACCAATGTTTGAGCTCGTTGTCGCGGTCGAGGATCGTCACGGTGTCCGTATTGAGGACGATGATGTGAGCGCCCCTCTTACGGTTGGAGACCTGGCCGCCTACGTCGCGGCACGAGTTCGCGCTCCACAACCCTCTCGGCCCATTGCAGGAAGTCCTTTCATGATGCCGACATCTTATTGAGTGGGATAGATGTGGCCAGTATAATGCGCTCACCATCGATCGTTTGGAGGTAGCCGACGTGTCATCAGAAACGACGTCGCCCGAAATTGGTGAACCCGCGCGGACGGGCACTGCAGTCCGCGGAATGCACCCAAGTCCTGCGGTACGGGTGGCAAGACTTGGCTACGTGGGTTTCAGTAGCCCTGACGTCGCACGATTGCTCGAATATTACACGAATGTGCTGGACTTCGAGCTGGTTGAGAACTCTCCATCTCGAGCCTTCCTCACGACCGGCTTTGACCACCACTGCGTCGTGATCGAAAAGGCAGAGGCGATGAGTGGACGGACGTTTGTGGGATTTGAAGTACACGGCTCACTCGACGACGCTGCAAAGCGACTGACCGACCGCGGTTATGAGATCGAGCGCCGTACCGACGTCGGTCCCGGTACCCCAGACGTGCTAGTCCTTCTGGAGCCTGCCACCGGTACACCGCTGCACCTGTACGAGTCCCAACTCGAAAGCGGAGTGGCGACGTCAGCGGGAGTTCGGCCTAGCAAGCTCGGCCACGTGGCCGCGTTTACGCCCGATCTTTCTGACATGCAGGGCTTCTATCAGGAGCTACTAGGCTTCCGCTGGTCGGACACGATCGGCGACTTCTTTGT
>JACDGR010000522.1 GCA_013821525.1 Actinomycetota bacterium | reverse complement strand
CCTCCGCCGCGATCTGGCGCGATCGCGTATTCGCAGGCTCGTACTCCAAGCGGTTCTTCGCGTTCGATGCAGCAACCGGGGCGATCCTCTGGCAGTTCAAGGCGAACGGCCCGATCTCTGGCTCGCCGACCGTGATCGCGGGGCGCGTCTACTTCGCGACCCTCAAGGGCACGACCTATGGCCTGGACGCAGTATCCGGCAAGGAGCTGTGGAGCTACCCCGACGGTCGCTACTCGCCCGTCGTCGCAGATGCGACACGGCTCTATCTGGTCGGGAACGCGCGCATCTACGGGCTCGACGAGCGGCGTGCCGCAACCACGCGCACCCTGAGCGCGGTCTCGGCCATGCGAAAGCTCCGCGCGGCCGGCTTCAACCGGTTGCGCGTCGTCGGCACGCGACCGCTCGCCATCCGCCTCGGTAAGGGACGAGCGCGCGCGCGGCGCAACGTCTGCCACATCGCACTCTTCGGTGCCGAGGTCAACGTCGCGCGGGGCGCTGCGGTGCTGCATAAGCTCTGCATCAGATGATTGGTTCCGAATACCAGCCACCTGCGGCTGGGGGTCTACAGACGGCGCATCTAGGCCCTCCCCGCAGGCACCAGCATTTGCAATCAATCATCTGATGCAGTACGCGGTCACAGGCGCGGCGGGGTTCATCGGCTCTCATCTTTCGGAGCAACTGCTCGCGCAGGGGCATGAGGTGGTCGGCCTCGACAGCTTCACGGACTACTACGACGTCGCCTTGAAAGAGCAGAACGCGAGTGGACTCGACGTCCGGCGCATCGACCTTGCGGAGGATCCACTCGACTTTGCAGGCTTCGACGGCGTGTTTCACCTCGCAGGCCAGCCGGGCGTCCGCAGCTTCGGCGACGTCTTCCCGCTCTACCTGCAGCGGAACGTGCTCGCCTCCCAGCGGGTCTTCGAAGCAGCCGCGCGCGACGGGGTGAAGGTCGTCTTCGCGTCGTCCTCGTCGATCTACGGGGCCGCCGAGAGCTACCCGACGCCGGAATCGACGCCGCCGCACCCGCTCTCGCCGTACGGGATCACGAAATACGCCTGCGAGCAGCTTGCAGATGCGTATGCGCGGCAGTTCGGGCTGACGTGTGCGGTGACGCGGTACTTCAATGCTTTCGGGCCGCGTCAGCGACCGGACATGGCCTTCACGCGGATTGCGAACGCGCTTGCCGGCGGTGGGACGTTCGAGCTGTATGGCGACGGAGCCCAGTCGCGCAGCTGGACCTACGTCAGTGACGTCGTCGCCGGGACGATTGCGGTGATGGAGCAGGGCAGCGGGACGTACAACGTCGGCGGAGCGCTCGAGGCATCGATCGACGAAACGATCGCGCTCTTCGAACGCGTGTCGGGGCGCCGGCTCGACGTTCGGCGTCACGGCGACCCGGTTCCCGGCGACCAGCGCCGCACGAAGGCGGACACGACGCGCATTCGCACGGAGCTCGGATGGGAGCCGCGGGTCTCGCTCGAGCTCGGCATCGCGCGGCAGTGGGAATGGGCCGATAGCGCCACGCAACTGTGACGTAACTGCACTTTCTCGAAAAGGACACTGTCGGCCGCACACACAGCTCGCTAGAGAGGGAGCAGTCAACGTCAGCCTCTCGATTGGAGCCGCCTGTGCAACGCATCCTGCTCGTCCTCTCGCTCGTCTCTGTCCTCGCCGCGCTCGCTGTGGGCGCAGCCCCGGTCGGCGCAGCCGCCACATCGGCCGCGGTGATCAGCCAGGTCTACGCCGGCGGCGGTAACGCCGGGGCGACCTACCAGAACGATTTCGTGGAGCTCGTCAACCGGGGCTCGACCGCGGTCGACCTCACCGGCTGGACGCTCCAGTACGCCCCCGCGGCGGGCACGAGCTGGCAGGTGACGCCGCTCACGGGTTCGCTCGCTGCCGGGCGGTACTACCTGATCGAACTTGCCTCCGCGGCCGCGATCGGTGCGCCGCTCCCGACGCCCCAGGTGACCGGCACGACGAATCTTGCGGCGACGGGCGGCAAGGTCGCGCTCGTGCGCTCGACAGCCGCGCTCGCCTGCGGCGCGACCGTCGGCAGCTGCGCGGCCGTCGCGGCGGTCGAGGATCTCGTCGGCTACGGCACCGCAACCGACTACGAGGGAGCCGGTGCTGCCCCCGGGCTCG
>JACDGR010000091.1 GCA_013821525.1 Actinomycetota bacterium | reverse complement strand
GAGATGCGCCGTGCCGGAGCCACCATCCAGACGTGCGCCACATGCGCGTCAAGCCTCTAACCGTGCTGGTCCGGCTCGCGCTCTGGAATCTGGCGGACTCCCTGACCAACATCGGAGAGTTGCGGCGCTATCTGCGCGACGAGTCGGTCGACCAGTTCGCCGGGGTGCGCGGGCTGCTCTTCAAGGCGTGGGTGTCGGACGAGGTGACCGAGCGGTGGGGCGCGATCTACGTCTGGGAGTCGCGTGAGGCAGCCGAGCAAGAACTCCCCTCGCGCGCACGTGAGCTGATCGGCAAGCCGCCCGACATCGTCGACATCTTCGACCTCGAAGCGACTGTCTCAGTCGCGCCCGACCTGGCTCGGCTCGGGCTGGCATTCGAGTCATGAGCGGCTTGCGGATCGAGCGCGGAGCCGGAGTGCTGCGCGTCACGATGACGCGCCCTGAGCGCCGCAACGCGTTCGACGCATCGCTGATCGCGGAGCTCACCGAAGCGTTCGCCGAGGTCGGCGACGCGCGTGCAGTCCTGCTCGCGGGTGAAGGTTCATCCTTCTCCGCCGGCGCTGACGTCGAGTGGATGCGCTCGTCGGTCGACCTGTCCTATGAGGAGAACGTCGCCGACGCGCTTGCAATGCGGGCGATGCTCGACGCGATCGATGGCTGTCCCGTAGCTGTCGTCGCGCGTGTGCAGGGCCACGCCTTTGGCGGGGGCTGCGGCCTGGTCGCGTGTTGCGACATCGTGCTCGCGGAGCCGTCGGCGCAATTCGCATTCAGCGAGGTGAAGCTCGGGATCGTCCCCGCTGTCATCTCACCCTTCGCTCTCGCGAAGATCGGGACGAGCGCCGCGAGGCGGTACTTCGTCACCGGCGAACGGTTCACGGCAGACGAGGCGTTGCGCATCGGTCTCGTTCACGAGGTCGCCGCCGATCTCGACGCGGCGGTCGAGGCCGTGCTCGGCGAGCTACGCTCCGCCGCGCCAAACGCGGCCCGTGCAGCGAAGTCGCTCGCGCGCGCGGCACTCCCGGCGCAAGAGACGGCGGAGCGTATAGCCGCGCATCGGACGAGCCCGGAGGGCCAGGACGGGCTACGAGCCTTTCTGGAGAAGCGCCCGCCCGGCTGGCGCGCGTAGCCGCAGCCGCTCGGTGTCCAGATCGGCCGTGGCCAAGCTGTAAAGCGCACCCCTGGTGTCTGACACCGGCCGTGGCTCTAACAGCCGTGTCGAGCGGCGGTTCGGGCCCGCTCAGCGCTGTGCGCGGCGTTCTGCTTCGGCCGTGATCGCGGCGAGCGATTCCTCGACCGCGATCCGCCAGCGGCGCGCGACGATCCTCGCCCACAGCCGGTCGCGGCTCGCGAGCTCGCCGCGCCACACGAATCGTGTCTCTCTTCGTGCTCGCTCAGCTCGAACGTCTCGGTGACGTCCGCGACCGGGCCGCTCAGCAACCGAAACGCGACGAGCTCCGGCCGGCGGAACGTCACCTCCTCGACCGTCGTCACGCGAATGCCCCCGAGCACACGCGTGAAATGCGCAGCTACCACCGCATCCCTGCTCCGCGAACGCACCTCGAGCTTCGAAGCGAGCGCGCGCGGCGTGCGCCCGAGAAAGGGCGCGGCGACGATGTCGAAGACGAGGCTGCGCGGCGCGGCGATCGCCCACTCGAGCGGGCCGAGCGGAACACGTCTCACCGGCCCGCGACGACCCGGTGTACGCCAACGGCCTGTGAGACGCGTGACGCATACGACGTCCCGCCGAGCACCTTGATGCGATAGCTGCCCGGTTTCAGCGCACGGTCGAACGTGCCGCCCTTCACCTGCGCGACCGAGTGCCAGCTGCTGTTCGTCAGTCGCTGCACCTGCAGCGGCAGCCGCGGCGAGACCGCTGCGCGCAGCTTGTTGCCCGTCGCGCTGAGCGTGATCCGCGGCGTGACATCGAGCGGCACGGCCGTCCCCGCGAGGCCGTTGTAGGCAAGGCGCAGCTGCGTCGAGCGCACAGCGTGCAGCGCGAGTGCAAAGCGGCCGCTCGCCGAGGGACGAACCCGGGCCACCGTCTGCCAGCCGCGCACGGTCAGCTCCTGGACGCGAGCCCTGCCAAGCCCGCGCACCCACCCGTGAACGCGTGCTCGCCCGCCGTAGACCGTGCTCGCCGGAGCGTCGAGGGACATCGCGCGCAACTCGAAGTCCGTCGCGCCGAGCTTGAACTTCGCGCGCGCCACCTGTGCCGGGATGCTGTGCCAGCCCGAGCGCGTCAGCACACGGACTGCCCGCGCGCGGCCGGATGCGTTCGTGACAACGACCGCGTCCCGCACACCGTGCAGACCGAGGCGCGAGCCGAGCCCGGCGGCGCTGAGAATGCTCGTCGGCCAGACGTGGTGCGGCGAGATCGTGTCGTACGGGTCGGCAACCGAGACGAGGTACGGAACCTGATGCGCCTTCGGCCACGCATCGTGCACCGACGACGTGCGGCCACCCGAGCTCGAGAAGTAGAACGCCGCGATCGTCCGGCCTCCGAAGGTCAGCACCTGCCCCGCCGTCGAACCGAGCGCCACGTTGGTCTGCGGCCGTTCGGCGCGGATCCCGCCATACATCTGCGACCGCGTGTCGGCGAAGAGATCGAAGTCCCTCCCGGGATGCAGCGTCGTGAGGGTGTATGAGCGTGCGGCCACCGCTTGCGCCTCGTAGGTCGCTTCGTGCCAGCCCTTCGGCACCTCCCACGGAACGACACCACGGAGGTAGCGGTCGAGCGGTAGGACGTTGACGGCCATCAGCCCGTCCGGCTTCGCCTTGACGACCACGTCGCCGCGGTAGCCGTTGAGCTCGACCTGGAGCGGCTGTGCTCCCGGCTCGAAGCGCAACGGCTGACGCAAGTGCAGGTGGCGCAGCACGAACTTGCGATCGACGACGACCGAGCGCGCAGGCAGGTGGAGCGTGCGACCGCGAGCGTCGACGACGACGAACGGCGCTGCGGAGCCGACACGCACCGAGTCACGCGCCTCCTCGAGCAGGACACGCGCTGGGCGCGGGTTGACGACCGCAAGCGTCGTCCCAGGGTAGTAGTGGGCAAGGATCTGCCGGTAGCCGGAGCCGTGCCGGGCGTAGCCCTCGGCGCCCCACTGGCTCATCCCGACCCCGTGCCCCCAACCACGCCCGTCCAGGAGGAAGACCGTTCCGGCCGAGGCGGTCGCCGTCCAGAGGAGCGCGGCCAGGACCGCTGTGGCTACGACCCGCATTGCGGAGGCCAAGGGTAGCCCGGATCGCATGGCCCGAACATAGACTCGTCGGCCGTGCGGCCGCTTCTCTTCCTGACTGGCGCGATCGTCTTCTTCGACACGCTCTTCTTCGCCGCGCTGACGCCTCTGCTTCCCCACTACGTCGCGACGGCGGGGCTCGGCAAAACCGGAGCGGGTGTTCTGGCGGCGGCGTACCCGGCAGGCGCATTCGTCGGCGCGATCCCGAGTGGGATCGTCGCTGCACACGCCGGAGTGAAACGCACCGTGATCGTCGGGCTCGTGATCGTCGGTGTGTGCACGGTCGCCTTCGGGCTCGTCCACGAGGGCTGGCAACTCGATCTCGCACGCTTCGCCCAGGGCCTCGCGAGCGCCTTCACGTGGACGGGCGCCCTGGGCTGGCTCGTCGCGCGGGCCCCTGCTGGTAAGCGCGGTCAGCTGATCGGCCAGGTGTTCGCTGCGGCCGTCGTCGGCGCGCTCTTCGGACCGGTGATCGGCGCCATCGCTTCCTACGCGGGCATCGCGCCGACCTTTGGCGTGGTCGCCGCAGCCTCGTTCGGCCTCGTCGTCTGGGCAGCGCTGACGCCGGGAGAGGCTGCGGCGGAGGCGCAGGGGCCGCGGGTGCTCTTCGCGGCGCTCGCCGACCGGACGATGCTCGGAGCGGCGTGGTTCGTCGTCCTTCCTGCGCTCCTCTTCGGGACGCTGTCCGTGCTCGCCCCGCTGCGACTCTCGCGCCTCGGTTTCGGGGCGGCAGCGATCGGCGCCGTGTTCCTCTGCTCGGCAGCGTTCGAGGCGGCGAACAACGTGTATCTAGGGCGGGTCTCGGACCGCGTCGGCCCGGTGCGCCCGATCCTGCTCGGCCTCGTGGCATCGATCGCCGTCGCCCTCCTCCTGCCCTGGCCCCGCGAGCGTTTCCTGCTCGCAGCGCTCGTGGTCGGCGGCGGCCTCGCCTTCGGCACGTTCTTCACGCCCGGCATGAGCCTGCTCGCCGAGCTCTCCGAGCGGCGCGGGATCCACGTCGGCTACACCTCGGCCCTCGTCAACCTCGCCTGGGCGCCCGGCCAGACGATCGGTGCGGTCGGCGGCGGTGCCCTCGCTCACGCGACCCGGGACGCCGTCCCGTACCTGACGCTGGCCGGGCTCTGCACCCTTACGCTTGTGGCCGTATGGCCCCTGCGCAGATCGACAGGCTGGACGACGCGATCGGAGCAGGAGTCGAGCGCACCGTCGTCGCCCACCATCGCCGGCGGCTGAGGCGCCACGGCTGGCAGCGCGCCTACGACCCACCGCGCGACGGGCTCTGGTGCGCAGGCGAACCGGTGCCGCGCGAAGGGAACAGCTTCGACGTGCTCGTCGACGGCGAGGAAGCGCTCCCGCGTCTCGCCCAGGAGATCGCCGCGGCGAAGGAGTCGGTGTTCCTGGCGGGCTGGGCGTTCGAGCCCGCCTTCCGGCTCTCGCGGGGCGGGCCGTCGCTGCGCGAGCTGCTGGCGGAGGCCGCAGAACGCACTGAGGTGCGAGTGCTCGCCTGGGCGGGCGCGCCGCTCCCCCTCTTCACCCCGTCGCGCTCCGCTGTGCGCGCCGGCCGTGACGCCCTTGTCCACGGAACCAAGATTCGGATGGCGCTCGACTCGAAGGAGCGCCCCATGCATTGTCACCACGAGAAGATCGCCCTGATCGACGGCCGCGTCGCCTATGTCGGAGGCATCGACCTGACCTCCCTCGGCGGTGACCGGCTCGACTCTGCCGACCATCCTGCCCGCGGCGCGGTCGGCTGGCATGACGCCGCTGCGCGGGTCGAAGGTTCGATCGTCGAGGACGTGGCCCAGCATCTCTCCCTCCGCTGGCGCGAGGTGACCGGTGAGCAGATCCGATGGCAGCACGAGCACGCCGCTGCCGGAACGACGAGCGCACAGTTCGTGCGCACGGTGCCGAACAGCGTGTACGACGCGCTGCCGCTCGGGGACTACCGCATCCTCGAGGCGTATGTCCGCGCGCTGCGATCTGCCGAGCGACTGATCTATCTCGAGAGCCAGTTCCTCTGGGCGCCCGAGCTCGTTGAGCTCCTGGTCGACAAGCTCCAAGCTCCTCCGACGGACGAGTTCCGCATCGTGATCGTGCTCCCGGCGAAGCCGAACAACGGTGCAGACGACACACGCGGCCAGCTCGGCGTGCTCGTCGACAACGATCCGCACGACCGGCTGCTCGCCTGCACGCTGCGCCAGCCGACGCGCGCACAGCAGGTGTACGTGCACGCGAAGATCGGGATCGTCGACGATCGCTGGCTCGCGATCGGGTCGGCGAACCTGAACAGCCACTCGTTCTACAACGACACCGAGGCGTGCCTGATCACGTGCGACCCGGTGGTCGCGACTGCCACGCGGAAGCGCCTCTGGCGCGAGCACTTGCGCCGGGAGGACGTCGACGGCGAGCCCCACGAGATTCTCGACACTCTCTGGCGCGACGCGATGCGCGATGACAGCTTCGACACGCTCGATTTTTTGCCCGGCGTATCGCGCCGGACAGGCCGGCTTCTCGGCCCCATCAACGGCCTGATCGTCGACGGGTAGTGATCGTTCGATGACCGAGCCGGCCAAGAAGATCCTCGTCGCAAATCGCGGCGAGATCGCGTTGCGGGTCTTCCGGGCTGCACGCGAGCTCGGGCTTGCGAGCGTCGCTGTCGTGGCACCTGACGATCGCGGCTCGCTGCACGCCCGCTCGGCCGACGAGGTCGTCGAGATCGGCTCGTACCTCGAGGCGGAGGAGCACGTCCGCGCCGCGCGCGAAGCCGGTGCGGACGCGATCCATCCCGGTTACGGGTTCCTCGCCGAGAGCGGAGACTTCGCAGAGGCGATCGCCGCGGCAGGACTGACGTGGATCGGGCCTCCCGCGGCGGCGTTGCGACGGGGCGGCGACAAGGTCGAGGCAAAGCGGCTCGCGGCAGCAGCAGGTGTTCCGACGGTGCCGGAGGCGACCGAGCCGCCCCTGATCGTGAAGGCCGCGGCGGGCGGCGGCGGACGCGGGATGCGGATCGTGCGCGCCGCCGATCAGCTCGAAGGGGCCTTGGCCGCAGCCCGGCGCGAAGCGCAGTCCGGGTTCGGCGACGACCGGGTGTACCTCGAGCGCTACCTCGAGCGCCCTCGTCACATCGAGATCCAGCTGCTCGCAGACCTGCACGGCACCGTGCTCTCGCTGGGCGAGCGCGAGTGCTCGGTTCAGCGCCGTCACCAGAAGGTGCTCGAGGAGTCTCCATCGACGGCGCTCGACCCGGAGTTGCGCACCCGCATCGGCGACGCCGCAGTGCGCTTCGCCCGGGCGATCGGGTACGTCGGTGCGGGCACGGCCGAGTTCGTGCTCGAGGGTCGCGACTTCTACTTCCTCGAGCTGAACGGCCGGATCCAGGTCGAGCACCCCGTGACCGAAGAGGTGACCGGCGTCGACCTCGTGCAATGGCAGATCAGGATCGCCGGCGGCGAGCGCCTCGACCTGCGCCCGGAATCGCGCGGCGCAGCCGTCGAGGTACGCCTCTACGCCGAGGATCCGCGCACGTTCCTGCCGCAGGCGGGCCGGATCGAGCGCCTGCGGCTTCCCGCGTCGATCCGCGTCGAGACCGGCGTGGCCGAGGGCGACGAGGTGGGCACGTCCTACGATCCGATGATCGCGAAGCTGATCGCACGCGGCGCGACGCGCGACGAGGCGCTCGATCGCCTCGCCGCGGCGCTCGCGGAGACCGAGGTGGCCGGCGTCACGACGAACCTGCCGTTCCTGCGCTGGCTCGTAGCCCACCCCGCGCTCCGCGCCGGCGAGACCACGACCGCGTTCCTGACCGAGCATCCGCCGCTCTCGCCCGTTCCGTCCGCGTTGCCCGACGAGGTCTGGCGCGGCCCCTTCCGCCTCAACCTGCCCTCTCCGGCGCTCCAGCCGCCGCCGGATCTCGACGCAGCGGCGTCCCGCGGTGGCGCAGCCGCTGCAGGGTCGCGCACGATCACGGCTCCGATGCCGGGCACGGTGATCAAGGTCAACGTTCACGAAGGATCAAAGGTCAAGGCCGGCGACACGCTCGTCGTGCTGGAGGCGATGAAGATGGAGACGCCACTCGTCTCCCCCTACGACGCGACCGTTCGCGCGGTCGGGGCAGAGGAGGGCGATCGTGTCGCAGGTGGCGCGCTGCTCGTGGAGCTCGAGGATTAGACCCGCGCTGCTCGCGGCGGCGGTGCTCGTGGTCGTCGCCGGCTGTGGCGGCAAGCCGTGGCAGGCGAGCTTCAGGTCGAGCGGGTACGGCAAAGACCAGGTCTGGGTCGTGCACGCGAAGGGCAAGCCGAAGGCCGTCGTCGTCCTGCTGCACGGCCTCGGGCAGAACTCCGGGGAGCAGCTCGAGCCGTGGCAGGCGCATCTCGCCGCGGAGGGCTACGACGTGATCTATCCGCGCTACGAGAGCCCGCCGCCGGATCCGCAGGCCCGCAACAACATCGTCGGCGCCGTCGGACGCGCACTCGGGACGCTCGGCCGGCCCGCAGTTCCGCTGGTGCTGATCGGCCACTCACGCGGCGGCCGGCTCGCCGTCGAGGCGGCGGCGTTCCTACAACCGCGGCTCGTCCTCGCGTTCTATCCGGGGCAAATCAACCCGTCCTTCGAGCCACCGACGAACCTGAAGCTGATCCCGAAGACGACCGACATCTACCTCTTCGTCGGCGATCGCGACACGAGCGTCGGCAACGCGGGCGCGCTCGAGCTCGACAAGCGGCTCCTCGCCTTCGGCGTTCCGGCGGCACAGATCCACGGCGCCATCATCCACTCGGCGAACGGCTTCGTGGCGGATCACGGGTCGGTCTACACGCTGAGCGAGGCGGGCAAGCAGGCGATCTGGGATCGCGCCGACAGGCTGATCGAGCGGGCTATCTAAAAGAGCTTCTGGAGCTTCATGGCTGCACCCATGTCGCCCTTGATCTTCAGCTTGCCCGTCATGTAGGCGGTCGTCGGGTTCTGGTCGCCCGCGACGATCTTGTCGAACGTCTCGCTCGAGGTCGAGATGGTCGCGTCGGCGTCACCGCCGCCCTCCGCCACCGAGATCTGACCGTCCGCAACCGTCACGAGCCACTCGCCCTCGCCCTCGATGTCGAAGACGTACGAGTTGTTCATGCCGGCGAGCTTGGTCGCATCCGCCCGCGACGGGAGGCTGTCGAAGAAATCCTTGGTTGCCACGGTGATGCTCCTTTTCGGTCGGGTCGGCCTGCGGCCGGAACGGTATCGGAGCCGGCTCGGCCGCGGTCGGACCGGCCTGCGGCCTTCCCCCGGTAGCATCGCCCTCCGGTATGGGTGTCGAGACCAGGGAATTTGCTGCATGAACTTCGATCTCGATCCAGAACACGAGCTGCTCCGCGATACCGTCCGGCAGTTCGCACTCGAGAGGATCGCGCCCGTTGCCGAGGAGCTCGACCGCGAGAAGCGGTTCCCCTACGAGCTCGTCGCCGAGCTCGCGGAGCTCGGGCTGATGGGCATGACGATCCCCGAGACCTACGGCGGCGCCGGCAGCGACACGCTTTCCTACGCGATCGCAGTCGAAGAGCTGACGCGCATCGACTCGTCGGTCGCGATCACCGTCGCCGCCCATCATTCCCTCGGCACACTGCCGATCTACTACTTCGGAAGCGAGGAGCAGCGGCAGAGGTGGCTGCCCGAGCTCGCCTCGGGCGCCAAGCTCGCGGCCTTCGGGCTCACCGAGGCAGACGCGGGTTCCGACGCAGGGGCGACGCGCACGAGCGCGCGGCTCGAAGACGGCGAATGGGTGATCGACGGCTCGAAGATCTTCATCACGAACGCCGGCACTGACATCACCTCGTGCGTGACGATCACAGCCGTCACAGGCGACGGCGAGATCTCGAACATCGTCGTCCCGAACGGCACACCGGGGTACACGATCTCCGCGCCGATGGAGAAGCTCGGCTGGCGCGCGTCCGACACGCGCGAGCTGTCGTTCCAGGGAGCCCGCGTGCCCGAGGGCAACCTGCTCGGCCCGCGCGGCGAAGGCTTTCAGCAGTTTTTGCAGATCCTCGACGGTGGTCGGATCTCCGTGGCCGCCATGGGGGTCGGACTCGCCCAAGGCTGCTATGACCTGGCGCTCGCCTACGCGAAGGAGCGGCGGCAATTCGGCAAGCCGATCTCGAAGTTTCAGGCGGTGCAGCAGAAGCTCGTCGACATGGCAACGGAGATCGAGGCGGCGCGCGACCTCGTGTGGAAGGCAGCGTGGGAGAAGGATCAGGGTCGCGCGTTTGCGAAGACCGCGGCGATGGCGAAGCTGTTCTCCGGCGAGCTCTCTCATCGCGCGGCGAACTGGGCGCTTCAGATTCACGGTGGGTACGGCTTCATGGATGAGTATGCGATCTCGCGTCTGTACCGTGATCAGAAGATTCTCGAGATCGGAGAAGGCACCAATGAAGTGCAACGCATGGTCATCGCTCGCCATCTCGGTCTGTAGCGCGCTCGTCCTTACAGGCACCGCTTCGGCACATCTTTCGATCGACCCGGCGAGAGTCACGACAGGTGCCGAGGTCGACCTCGTGTTCTCGGTGCCGAACGAGGACGACGCGGTCGGCGTCGATCACGTGACGCTCGGAATCCCGTCGGACTTCGATCTGGATGACGCGGAGGCCAAGCCCGGCTGGACCCAGTCGCGCACGGGCCAGGCGATCACATGGTCGGGAGGTCACATCCCGAAGGGCCAGTACGCGACGTTCGCGGTGCGTGGCACGGCCCCCAAGCGATCGGAGACGGTGCTCTTCAACGTTCTCGTCGGCGACCGCACCGGGAAGTCGATCACCTACCGCGTCGGCCTCGACGTCGCCGCCGGTGCGGAGCGCGACTCGGGCGCACGCTCCCTCGGCAAAGCTGCACTCGCCGTGGCGATCGTCGCCGGCGCACTAGCGCTCGCAGCACTCTTTGCCGCGCTGTACGTCTGGTTGCGGCCGCCGCCCCTGTAACGGGGCGATGGGCCGAACAGGGGCCGCACACACTGTTACCCTCTCTCTCCGTGCTGCTCTTCCAGCAGTTCGTGAACGACGACCTCGGGTGTGCCGCGTACCTCGTCGGGGATGTGGACGCCGGTGTTGCAGTGGTCGTCGACCCGCCGTTT
>JACDGR010000090.1 GCA_013821525.1 Actinomycetota bacterium | reverse complement strand
GTGCAGGATCTCGTCGAGGTCGGAGCGCACCCGCAGACCCGGGCGGGCGGGATGCTGCAGGAGGCTGCGGGGCTCAACGTCGTCGCGTCGCCGGTGCAGATCGATCACGAGCGCCTCGAGCACCACCGGCCGCCACCGCGGCTCGGCGAGCATTCCCTCGAGGTGCTCGCGGAGGTTGGCCTCGCCGAAGACGAGATTGCGACATTGATCGCCGACGGCGTAGTAGGGTCAGCGCCTTGATCGCTTCGCCCCAGAAGATCGTGTGCGTCGGACTCAACTACCGTGACCACGCGGAGGAGCAGGGAACCCCGCTGCCCGAGCGGCCCCTCCTCTTCGCGAAGTGGCCGAACACGCTGATCGGCAACGGCGATGCGATCCGCATCCCGTCGATCTCGCAGCAGGTCGACTACGAGGCCGAGCTCGGCGTGGTGATCGGGCGCACGGCGTCCGGCGTCTCGGTCGACGACGCACTCGACCACGTCGAGGGCTACGTCGTCGCCAACGACGTCTCCGGGCGCGACCTGCAGTTCGCCGACGGCCAGTGGGTGCGCGGCAAGTCGCTCGACACGTTCCTGCCGGTCGGCGACCTGGTGCCGGCGCGCGACGTTCCGGATCCGCAGGCCCTGCCGATTCGCGCGATCCTGAACGGCATGGTCATGCAGGACTCGAACACCTCGAACATGATCTTCGGCGTCGCCGAGGTGATCGCATTCATCTCGCAGGCAATCAGGCTCGAGCCGGGCGACCTGATCATCACCGGCACGCCGGCAGGCGTCGGCGCCTTCCGCGAGCCGCCCGTCTGGCTGAAGCCGGGCGACGAGATCACGATCGAGATCGAGGGTCTTGGCTCGATCACGAACCCTGTAATCGCCGGCTGACGGCACCCCACGGAGGAGATGCGAATGTCGTTCGTTCTGGTTGTGCGCATGAAAACGGAGCAGGGCAATGAGGAGCGGGCCGCTGCGGTCGCGCGCGAGCTCGCCGAGGCGTCACGCGCCGAGCCGGGCTGCAAGGCGTACGTGCCGTGCGTCGACGCCGAGGATCCGAGCTCGATCCTGATCTTCGAGGAGTACGCCGACAAGGCGGCATTCGAGGAGCACGGCGCGACCGAGCACTTCCAGCGCCTGGCGCTCGGAGAGCTCTTCCCGTTGATGGAGTCGCGCGAGCGCGTCTTCTACGAGACGCTCTAGAAAGCTCGCGGAGAGTGAAGCGGGCGCCGTTCCTCGTCGCGCTGTTCCTGGCCGCGCTCTCGCTGCGGCCGCAGCTCGTGGGGATCGGCCCGCTGCTTCCGTCGGTGCAGGACGACCTCGATGTCCCGCACGCCATCGCCGGTCTGCTCGGGACGATCCCCGTGCTCTGCATGGGGCTGTTCGCGCCGCCCGCCTCCTTTCTCTCCGGGCGGATCGGGGCCAGGCTCGCGATCGGCGCAGCCCTCGCGCTGATCGGCGTCTTCGGCGTCGTTCGGGCGGTCGCCCCAGGCGCGCTCGCGGTCATCCTGCTCACCTTCCCGGTCGGCGTGGGTATGGGTCTCGCCGGCGCGATGCTTCCGGTCGCCGTCAAACAGCGGTTCTCCGACCGGCCCGGGTTCGCGACGGCCGTCTACACGTCGGGCATCACGATCGGCTCGGCGTTCGCGGCGACGGCCGCGGTGCCGCTGGCGCACGCGGCGGGCGGCTGGCGCACACCGCTGCTCGTCTTCGGTGCGATCTCGACCGTTCTCGCGGCTCTCTGGCTGTGGCTGACTCGCAGCGAGCTCCCGCACGAGCGGGTCGACATCCGGCCGCTGAGGCTGCCCTTTCGTCGCCCGCTCGCGTGGCGCCTCGTCGCAGCGTTCTTCTTCATGTCGTCGGTGTTCTACGGCCTCAACGCATGGCTGCCGGATGCCTACGTCGAGCGGGGCTGGAGCGAGAGCTCTGCGGGCAACCTGCTCGCGGTGCTGAACACCGTGACGATCCCGGTCGGGTTCGCCGTCGCGTGGGCGGCCGACCACTGGGGCACGCGCCGGATGTGGCTCGGCGGCGCCGCGGCGCTGCAGCTCGTCGCCCTGCTCGGCGTGGTGCTCGTTCCCGACGCGGGGTGGGCGTGGGCGGTCCTGCTCGGTGTCTCGATCGGCCCGCTCTTCCCCCTGACGATGACGCTGCCGCTCGACGGCGCCGAGCGGCCGGCAGAGGTGGCAGCGCTCGCCGGGATGATGCTGGGGGTCGGGTACACGCTCTCGGCGCTCTCGCCGCTACTCCTCGGCGCGGTGCGCGACCTGAGCGGCGGCTTCGATGCCGTGCTGTGGACGATCGCCGGCCTCGCCGCGGCGCTGCTCGTCGTCGATTGCTCCTTCAGCCCGGCGCGGCTCGCGGCCGGACGGGCCGAGGCCGCTCAGGGATCGATGTAGACCGTGACGAGCTCGGTGTAGAACTCGATCGCGGCGTGACCCTGCTCGTGCGGGCCGAAGCCGCTCGACTTGATGCCGCCGAAGGGCACGTGCACCTCCGCGCCCGCGGTTTGCGAGTTGACGTGGATCAGACCGGCCTGCGCTTCTTTCTGGAAGCGCGTCGCTGCCACGAGGCTCGAGGTGAAGAGCGCTGTCGAGAGCCCGAACTCGACCGCGTTCGCACGCTCGATCGCCTCGTCGAGCGTCTCGAAGCGGTAGAGCGAGGTGACAGGCCCGAAGACCTCTTCACACGAGAGAAACGCGTCGTCAGCGACGCCCTCGAACACGGTCGGCGGGATCAGGTACCCGTCCGGGTCGGCACGCTCACCGCCGGTGAGGACGGTGCCCCCGTCACGCTTGCCACGTTCGATCGCCTCGACGATCTCGTCGAACTGCGACTCGTTGACGATCGGGCCGACCTCGACCTCGGGGTCGAGCGGGTCACCGACGCGCCCGCGCTCGATGCGCGCGAGGAGGCCGGTGCGGAATGCGTCGTAGACGGGCGCCTGCACGTAGATCCGGCGCGTCGCGGTGCACTTCTGGCCGGCCGACCAGAACGCACCGGCGTACGCGGCTTCGACCGCGCGGTCGAGGTCGGCGTCGGCGAGCACGATCATCGGGTTGTGGCCGCCGAGCTCGAGCTGCACGCGCTTGCCGGTCTTCGTCGCCTCGTCCCGCACGCCGTGGCCGGTTGCGACCGAGCCCGTGAACGAGATTGCACGCACGCGCGGATCGCGCACGAGTGCAGCACCCACGGTCGAGCCGCGGCCCGTGAGGATGTTCAGGACGCCGGCAGGCAACTCAGCTTCGGCGAATGCTGCTGCGATGTGGAGCCCGGTCTGCGGTGCCTCGTAGGCGAGCTTCAGCACGACCGTGTTCCCGTAGATCAGCGCGGGAGCGAGCTTCCAGATCGGGATCGCGATCGGGAAGTTCCACGGCGTGATCAGCGCGACGACTCCGACGGGCCGGCGGCGGGTCGAGACCTGCGCGCCTGTTGCAGACTGCTCGAAGTGCTCGCCGACCGGCCGGTACGCCTCGCTCGCGGCGTAGCGAAGGATCTGGGAGGCCCGCGCGGTCTCGCCGCGCGCCTCGCGGAGCGGCTTGCCCATCTCGATCGACATGTCGCGCGCAATCTCTTCGCCGCGCGCCTCGAGTGCCGCGGCGGCCGCGTTCAGGTACCTCCCGCGCACCGCGAGCGGCAGGGCGGCCCAGCCGGCGTAGGCAGCTGCGGCAGCGGCGACAGCCGCTTCGGCGTCGGCCTCGCCTGAGGCGGAGAACTCGCCGACGACCTCCGAGGGGCGCATCGGGCTCGTTCGGGTGTACGTGTCGCCCGATGCCGACGGAACCCAGGCGCCGCCCACGTAGTTGAGACCTGCGGGACGGGTCGGGGCGTCGAGGACGTCGCTCATCGGATCACCTTTCGCTGACGGGAAAGCACGGCCGCACGGTATCGGCTCAGCGGACGGTGTTGGTGAGGATGCCGATCTCGTCGATCTCGATCTCGACGACGTGCCCCGGCTCGAGCGTGTACTCGTCGGGTGGCACGAGCCCGGTGCCGGTGAGCAAGACCGATCCGGGCGGGACGGGGTTGTCCTGCACGAGCCACGAGACGAGCTCGCGCGGGGAGCGCTTCAGCTTCGCGGTCGAGGTCTCGCCTGCGAACAACTCGGCCCCGTCGGCAGCGGTGATGCGCAGGCGAATCGGATAGGTCGCGTCCCAGCTTTCCGGCACGTAGAGCGCCGGGCCGATCGCACAGGCTCCAGCGAAGATCTTCGCCTGCGGGATGTAGAGGGGGTTCGCACCTTCGATGTCCCGGCTCGAGACGTCGTTGCCGATCGTCAGTGCGACCGGTTGACCACCCTCGCCGATCACGACGCCGAGCTCTGGCTCCGGCACGGTCCACTTCGCGTCGCTGCGCACGCTGATCGGCCCGCCGGGACCCGTCGTCCGCCGCATGGCCGCGTCCTTCAGGAAGAGCTCGGGCCGGTCTGCGTCATAGACGAGTGCGTAGACGTCGCGCGCGTCGGTCTCGGCCTCCTCGAGCCGCGCGTCGCGGCTGCGCTCGTAGGTGACGCCGGCGCACCAGATCTCCGGCGCCTCCACCGGCGGCAGCAGCTGCAGCGAGGCCAGCGGAACGCTCGACCCGACCGTTCCTTCGCCACGAATCGCGGCGAGCGGATCGTCGTGGTCGAGCACGTGGACGGTGTCCCCGTCGAGCCTGGCGACGCGCGGGCCGTCGGCGGTGTGTGCACGGACGAACCTGGTCAATACGTCGCCCGGCCGCCGGAGATGTCGAAGCACGCCGCCGTCGAGAACGACATCTCCTCGCTGGCGAGCCAGCAGATCAGGGAGGCGACCTCGCCGGGCTCGCCGACCCGGCCGAGCGGAATGCGCGCCGTCATGTAGCCGATGTGCTCCTCGGAGAGCTGACCGAGGATCGGCGTGTTGATGACCGCCGGTGCGATGCAGTTGACGAGGATGCCCGAGCCCGCGACGTCCTTGCCGACCGCTTTGGTCATCCCGATCACGGCAGCCTTCGACGACGAGTACGCGCCCGCCATCGGGTTGCCCTCCTTGCCTGCGATCGAGGCGATGTTGACGATCCGGCCGTACCCGTTCTCCTTCATCTTCGGGATCGCGGCGCGGTTCGCGTAGAAGACGCCGTTCAGGTTGATCGCGTGGACGCGCTCCCACTCCTCGTCCGAGACGTCCTCGGTGTGCAGCGACTCGCCGCCGACGCCGGCGGCGCAGACGAGGACGTCGAGGCGGGGGAGTCGCGCGACCGCGGCGTCGAGCTGAGCCGAATCGCGCACGTCCTCACCGTTCGCCATGTCGAAGATGTGAACCTCTGCTCCGCCTGCGCGGAGTCGTTCGACGGTCGCGGCGCCGATGCCGCTTGCGCCGCCTGTGACGAGCGCAACGCGCCCTGCGAATTCGTATTGGTTGGCCATGCTGCATTTCTATACGGTCTGAAGGTGGCGTTCGACCCGCAGCGGCACTACCCGCTCGGAACCGAGCGGCCGGACCTCGTGCGCACGCCCGGCGGGCTGACGCTCGATCAGCTCTCGTTGCATGGGGAAGGGGTCACCTCGCCAGAGCTGCGCGCGACGCCCGAGACGCTGCGGCTGCAGGCTGAGGTCGCCGCGGCCGCGGGCCGTGCCGAGCTTGCTGCGAACCTGCGCCGAGCCGCCGAGCTCGCGCCGCTCCCGGACGCAACCGTCCTCGCCGTGTACACCGCGCTGCGACCGCGCCGTTCCACCGGCGAGGAGCTCGAAGGCTGGGCGCGGCAGCTCGACGAATGGCAGGCGCCGCTGACGGCCGCGTTCGTTCGCGACGCGCTCGCGGTGTACACCGAGCGGGGCCTGCTTGCCGTCTGAGCACAGCTCTGCGCGGTTCGCCGCGCGTGCCGAGCGTGAGCTACGGCGCGAGGTGCTGATCGAGCCACTCGCCGAGCTGGGCCTCGTCGCCTTCGACGGGCCGAATGACCCCACGCCCTCGCTCGTGATCGAGGATGGCCGGGTGGTCGAGCTCGACGGCCGCCGTCGCGAAAGGTGGGACGCGCTCGACCACTTCATCGTCAGCGAGGGCCTCGATCTCGAGGTCGCCGCCGAAGCAGCCGGGATAGCGGACGAGGAGATCGCCCGGAAGCTGGTCGACGTTGCCGTTCCCCGCGCGGAGCTCGTGCGCCTCGCACGTGGCCTGACGCCCGCACGCCTGGCGCGCGTGATCACGATGCTCGACCCCGTCGAGCTGATGTTCGCGATGAAGAAGCTGCGTGCCCGCCGTGCACCGGCCAATCAGGCGCACGTCACGAACCTGAAGGAGAACCCCGCGCTCCTCGCCGCAGACGCGGCCGAGGCGGCCGCCCGTGGATTCGCCGAGCTCGAGACGACCGTCGGTGTCTCTCGCTATGCGCCGCTGAACGCGATGGCGATCCTGATCGGCGGCCAGAGCGCCCGCTCGGGGATCCTCACGCAGTGCGCGGTCGAGGAGCGGCTCAATCTCCGGCTCGCGATCCTCGGTCTCGTCACCTACGCCGAGACGCTGTCCGTCTACGGGACGGAGGCGGTGTTCGTCGACGGTGACGACACGCCGTGGTCTAAGGCATTCCTCGCCTCGGCGTACGCGTCGCGCGGCGTCAAGGTGCGGTTCACCTCGGGCGGCGGCTCCGAGGCGCTGATGGGGGAATCGGAAGGAAAGTCGATGCTCTACCTGGAGGCGCGCTGCCTCTCGCTCGTGCGCGCGGCGGGCTCGCAGGGCGTGCAGAACGGCTCGATCTCGTGCATCGCGCTCGCCCTGTCGGTGCCCGGTGGGACGCGCGAGGTGCTCGCCGAGAACGTGCTCGCTGCGTGGCTCGACCTCGAGGTTGCATCGGGCAACGACGCGATCGCGAGCCACTCGGAGATTCGCAAGACGGCGAAGCTGATGGGGCAGTTCCTCCCCGGCACCGATTTCGTGACCTCGGGGTACTCGTCGATGCCTCGCTACGACAACATGTTCGGCGGCGGCAACTACGACTCGGACGACCTTGACGAGTGGCTGACGCTCCAACGCGACTGGCAGGTCGACGCGGGCATCGAGCCGCTGGGGGAGGCGGAGGCGATCGCTGTGCGCGAGCGCGGCGCGCGTGCCGTGCAGGCCGTCTTCGACGAGCTCGGGTTCCCCCCGATCACGGACGAGGAAGTTCGCCTTGCTGCGACGTGTCTCGACTCGCGCGACTTGCCCGACCGCGACCGCGCAGCCGACGTGCGCGCCGCCGACCGCGTACTGGCGGAGGAGATCAGCGGCCTCGATGTCGCACGCGCGCTCGACAAGCGCGGGTTCTCGGACGCGGCGCAGGCCGTGTTCGACATGCAGCGGCAGCGAGTCGCCGCCGACTATCTCCAGACCTCAGCGATCATCGACGCGGACGGGCTCGTCGTCTCGGCGGTCAACGACGGCAATCACTACTCCGGACCGGGCACCGGCTATCGCCTCGAAGGCGAGCGCTGGCAGCGTCTGCAGCAGCTGCCGTATGCGATCGATGCGCGTCTACTCGGGGCAGGCGACCCAGGTGCGCCCGCGGTCGAGGAGCTCGAAGTCGCGGCGGCGGGCGGCGCGGCAGACGAGGTCGTGATCGCCGTCGGGCCTGCGTTCGGAGGCGCGCTCGGTGAGACGATCAACGGTCTTGCGCACGCGGATGCGCTGGCAGAGCTGGTCGAAGGCGTTCGCGACGAGGGCGCGACCCCGCGCCTCGTGCGCATCAGACGGATCGCAGACGTCGCGTTCATCGGCCACGACGGCGCGCTCCTCTCCGGTTCGGGCGTCGCGGTCGGCATTCAGTCGAAGGGGACGACGCTGATCCACCGCGCAGACCTGCAGCCGCTCGACAACCTGGAGCTCTTCGGTATGGCGCCCTCCCTGACGCTCGACTCCTACCGTCAGATCGGTCGCAACGCGGCGGGCTATGCACTCGGTCGGCCCGTGCATCCGGTTCCGACCGTCCTCGACAACTACGCGCGGGCGAAGCTGATCGTTCGCACGACGCTCCTGCACGCGCGCGAGGCCGCCGAGGTGGTGCGTGGTGCGCCGCCCGTCGAGCTTGCGCTCACGCGCTCGCGCATGGCCGTGTGAGGCCGTCCGCGACGGGGCCGCTGGCGCGGCCCCCTCGCTTCGGCCGTGATCAGGGCTCGATCGGGATCTCGAAGCGCGCGATGATCCCCGGGTCGCTTCCCTGCGCGAGCAACTCTGGATCGGGATCGCGCGTCGCCACCCACGCGTAGCCCTCTTCGGGATAGGCGACGACGTCCGGGAAGCTCCCTGCGCTGATCGCGAGGAGCTGCGCAGGCTCGTCGCCTGGGTTGCTGAACGTGTGCAGCCCGGCACGCCCCTCGGGACAGAAGACGTAGTCGCCCGAGGCGAGCTGCTCGCTTCCTTCCCCCGTGCGGAGGACGGGGCGGCCGCTCAGGACGAAGAACATCTCCTCGGCTCCGAAGTGCATGTGCAGCCGTGGTTCCGGCGTGCCGGCGGGCAGCTCGTAGAGGGTTGCTCCCAGCCGCGCGTCGTCCGGCCGCGAGAAGATCTGGTGACGGCCGGTCTCGTTGGTCTCTCCGGCCCATTGGCCCGAGTAGAGGTTCTGACGTGTCATGTGTGGTACCTCCAGGTCGTAACGGTGATGCGCAGGCGGGACTCACCCGCGCTGCAGGTGCTCGGCAGGCCTGCGCCGGAACCGCGCGGCTCAATGCCGCGTCAACCGCTACGTCGTTGCCGGATCCACGTCCGAACTATGCCTGCTCGTCGTTGCGACTGCTGAGTGGGTTCAGGTCCGGCTGATCGCGGCATCGGCTCACCACTTCGTCATGTTTGTCTGCCCTTGCGGCTTGCCGATCAAGACCACATCGGGGCGGCCGGTCTGTCAGGATCGACGTCAATCGCTATTGCATTGGGGAGGGAGAGCATGCTTCGTCTGATCTTTGCCGTCATGTGCGCGGTTACACTCGGGGTTGTAGGGGCGGCGAATGCGAGGTTGTCCTCGACGGCCGTGCTCGCTTCTCCTGGCGCGTCGCCGTTCGCGAGTTGCACCGCCGACGCCGCTGGAACGCAGGCGAGTACGTTCGGGAGCACGCTCTATCCGAACTCGGAGATCGAGCCACGTTCGGCGATTAATCCGTTGCACCCGTTGAATATCGTTGGCGAGTATCAGCAGGATCGATGGTCGGACGGCGGCGCGCGGGGCCTCGTGGCGAGCGTCACCCATGACGGTGGCACGACGTGGTCGCGGGTGATTGTTCCGGGGCTGACTCGGTGCTCGGGTGGTGCCTACGATCGGGCTTCGGACCCGTGGCTCAGCTTCGCTTCGAACGGCGATCTGTACGCGATCTCGCTCAGCTTCGATTTCTTCGACTCGCATAACGCGATCATCGTTTCGAAGTCGACCGACGGCGGTGACAGTTGGAGCGCGCCGAAGGAGTTGACCGCCGACAATACGGACGGTCTCGACAAGGAATCGATCACCGCCGACCCGATCAACCCGAACGTCGTCTATGCGGTCTGGGATCGGTTGATCGGCCCCGGTGGAAGCACACACGCGTCCGGCCAGGGCGCCCTCCACGCTAAGTCGTACAAGTCGCAGACGTTCTTCACGAAGACGACGGACGGCGGCCAGACGTGGTCGACGCCCCAGCAGATCTATACCGACTCGTCCTTCTCGGGGTCGATCGGCAGCATCATTCGGGTGCTGCCCGATGGAACGTTGCTCGACGGTCTCGTGACCTACGGCAACGCGGCCTGGAAGGGCGGCAAGTGCTCCAGCATCTCCGTGCTGCGCTCAACGGACGGTGGCTCGAGCTGGTCGCAGAAACCGACGATCGTCTCGCCGCTCAGCTGTACCTACGCCGGCGCCCATGATCCAGACACGGGTGCTCCAGTCCGTAGCGGTGGCCTCCTCGATATCGCGACCGACGGAAGCAAGGTGTTCGTCGTGTGGGAGGACGCCGTCGCGCCGGCGCCGACCACCGGCCGCATCCTCTTCTCGCAATCGACCGATGGCGGGGTGAGTTGGTCATCGCCGGCAGTGATCAGCAAGACACCAACCGGGGTCGACGCGTTCATCCCGACGATCGCCGTGAACGCCAGCCACACGATCGGCGTCTCCTACTACGACTTCCGGAACAACACGCCGGGAGGTAGCGCCGACACCGATGCCTGGCTCGTCCGCTGCACAGGCGCATGCACGGTTCCAGCATCCTGGACAGAAACCCACCTCGCAGGCTCCTTCGACCTGCACCAGGCGCCGGACGCAGGCGGCGAGTTCCTCGGTGACTACCAGGGAATGACAACCAGCGGAGATGCCTTCCAGCCGTTCTTCATCCAGGCTGTCACCGCTCCGAGCAACCCCACCGACGCCTACTTCGCAACCGTCCCGTAGGGGCTGAACACGGGTGGTG
>JACDGR010000089.1 GCA_013821525.1 Actinomycetota bacterium | reverse complement strand
CTGCTGATCACGGGCGAGGAGTCGATCGCGCAAGTGAAGCTCCGCGCCGCGCGCCTCGGTGGCTGCGACGCCGTCGAGATCCTCGCCGAGACGGAGCTCGACGTGGTCTGCGCAACGCTCGAACGCGAGCGCCCTGTCGTCTGCGTGATCGACTCGGTGCAGACCCTCTGGTCGCAGGACATCGCCTCCGCGCCAGGCTCGGTCTCTCAGGTTCGCGAGGCGGCGGCGACCTTGCTGCGCGTCGCGAAGGCAGCGGGCGTGGCGACCTTCCTGGTCGGCCATGTGACGAAGGACGGGTCGGTCGCGGGCCCGCGCGTGCTCGAGCACCTCGTCGACTGCGTCCTGCAGTTCGAGGGAGACCGCTATCACGCTCATCGCATCTTGCGGGCGGTCAAGAACCGGTTCGGGTCGACGAACGAGATCGGCATCTTCGAGATGACGGGCGCGGGCCTCGTCGGCGTCCCTGATCCCTCGGAGGTCTTCGGCAAGACCCACGGCGGGGAGGTCGGCGCTGCGGTCGCGTGCACGCTCGAGGGCACCCGCCCGCTGCTGCTCGAGATTCAGGCGCTCGTCGCGCCGAGCGACCTCGCGATGCCGCGCCGCGTCGCGACCGGCGTCGACCCGAAGCGCCTCGCGATGATCGTGGCGGTCCTCGCCCGCCATGCCGGTCTGCCGCTCGGCGGCGCGGACGTGTTCGTCAACGTCGCGGGCGGGGTGCGCATCGACGAGCCCGGCGCCGATCTGGGGATCGCGCTCGCGATCGCCTCTGCGGCGAAGGGCCAGCCGGTGCGCGACGGAGTGGCCGCCTTCGGCGAGGTCGGGCTCACCGGGCGTCTACGGGTCGCAGCCCAGGCCGACCGGCGCGTCGAGGAATGCCGCAAGCTCGGCCTCACGACCGTGGTGGCTCCCGCAGGCACGAAAGGGGTCGCCGTCGGGGCAGAGACGCTCCGGCAGGCACTCGCCGCCGGCCTCTCCGCCAGCGACGCAGAGAACCGCGCCTGAGCAGGGATTTCGCGAAAAACCCCTCTTTTCCAGGGTTTCTGCTATTCTAGAGGCCTCGCCGGTGGAGCCTTCAAGGCCGCCGGCTCTTTCGCGACAGCAGACTCAAACCGGAGGAAGCACTTGTACAAGGTCGGCGACAAGGTGGTGTATCCGCACCACGGTGCAGGCACGGTCGTGAAGCGCGAGAAGAAAGAGGTGCTCGGCGAGAAGCGCGAGTACCTGACGATCAAGATCCTGCACAACGACATGACCGTGAACGTCCCGGCTGACAACGCCGAGCGCGTCGGTCTGCGGAAGGTGATCGACGAAGAGGCGGTCAAGAAGGTCGTCAAGTATCTGACCTCCGGTGGCACCGAGATGCCGAAGAACTGGAACCGCCGGTTCAAGCACAACCGCGACAAGATGAAGACCGGCGACATCTACGAGCTCGCCGAGGTCGTGCGCAACCTGGCGCTCCGCGACGGCGAGAAGGGCCTCTCGACCGGCGAGAAGCAGATGTACGTCAAGGCGAAGAAGATTCTCGCCTCCGAGCTGATGTACGCGAAGACCATGAGCGAGGACGACGCGCTCGAGTGGCTCGAGGAGACGTTGACGAACGGCGCCAAGCCGAAGGCGACACCGGCGGAGAAGAAGGCCGCTGCCGCTGCGCCGAAGAAGGCTGCTGGACCCGCTGCGAAGCCGGCTGCCAAGCCCGCCGCGAAGGCCGTGGCGAAGCCTGCCGCCAAGGCGAAGACCGCCGTGGCGAAGCCGGCCGCGAAAGCGCCTGCCGCCAAGTCGAAGACGACGGCCGCGAAGACGAAGACCGCTGCTGCGAGCGCCAAGTCCGGTGCGGTCAGGTCGTCTGCCGCAACACGGAAGACGGCAGCCACCAAGCGGTGAGCACGTGGGCCGTTCTCGTCGCCGCCGGGCGAGGGGAGCGGCTCGGGGAGGATCGTCCGAAGGCGTTCGTTCGCCTCGGCGGTCTTCCGCTGCTCGCCGAGCCGCTGCGGCGCCTCGATGAGAGCGACTGGATCGAGTCGGTCGTCGTCGTCGTCCCGCCCGAGTGGGAGGAGCCGGCGATCCTGCTTGCGGAAGAGCTCGGTGCCTCGAAGGTCTCCGCCTGCGTGACCGGCGGCGTGTCACGCACCGACTCGGTGCGGGCGGGAGTCGCGGAGGTGGCCGACGACGCCGCTGTCATTCTCGTGCACGACGCTGCGCGGCCGATCCTTCCGGAGGCAGTGCTCGCGCGCCTGCTCGCCGCTCTCGGCGAGGGCTTCGACGGCGCAATCCCGGGGCTGCCGATCGTCGACACCGTCAAGCGCGTCCGCGCAGGTCTCGTGCAGGAGACGGTCTCCCGCGACGAGTTGATGAGAGTCCAGACCCCGCAGGCCTTCGTCGCGCCGGTCTTCCGAGACGCGCTCACCCGACTTAGTGTGGAGTCCACACAAACTGCGACGGACTGCGCGGCGCTCGTCGAGGCGGCCGGCGGACTGATCAAGGTCGTCGAAGGTGACGAGCGCCTCCTCAAGGTGACGACGCGCGCCGATCTCGACCGCGTCGCGGGCTGGCTCTAGATGGCGATCGAGGCATTCGTCTTCGACGTCGGCGAGACGCTCGTCGACGAGACGAAGATGTGGGAGCGCGCCGCGGCGGCGGCCGGCGTGCCGGTGTTCACGCTGATGGGCGTGATCGGCGGCCTCGCTGCGACCGGCCGCCACCACGATGAGGCGTGGCCGATCCTGGGCGTCGAGCATCCGCCGTCGACGTGGGGGATGACGGACTTCTATCCCGACGCGCTCGCGTGCCTCGAGCGGTTGCAAACCGACGGTTTTCGCGTCGGCGCGGTCGGCAACACGCCGCGGGAGACCGAGGAGCTGATGCGTCCGTATGTGCAGTTCGTCGCCTCTGCCGCGCGCTGGGGGATCTACAAGCCGGCGCCGGAGTTCTTCGAGCGCATCTGCGACGAGTTCGTGCTCGCGCCTGACAAGATCGCCTACGTGGGCGATCGCGTCGACAACGACGTCGGCCCGGCGATCGCCGCCGGCATGACGGGCGTGCACATCCGCCGCGGCCCGTGGGGGCACTTTCACGATCCGCCCGCTGCGGCGATCCGCATCCACTCGCTCGACGAGCTGCCCGAGGCGGTGACTTGAGCTTCCGGGTCGGGATCGGCGTCGATGCGCACGCACTCGTCGACGGCGTGCCACTCGTGCTCGGCGGCGTCGCGATCGATCACTCGAGCGGGCTCTCGGGGCACTCGGACGGCGACGTGCTCGCGCACGCGTTGACCGACGCGGTGCTCGGCGCGGCCGGCCTCGGCGACATCGGGTCGCTCTTCCCGTCCGGCGACGAGCGGTTCCGCGGCGCCGACAGCATCGACCTGCTGCGGGAGGCCTACGCGCAGGTGGTCGCCGCAGGGTGGACGCTCGTCAACGCCGACTGCGTCCTCGTCGGCGAGGAGCCGAAGATCGCGCCGCACCGAGAGCGGATGCGCCGGCGTCTGTCCGAGGCAGTCGGCGGCGGCGAGGTCAACGTACGCGCCACGACCACCGATCACCTCGGCTTCACGGGGCGTGGCGAGGGCCTGGCAGCGCACGCGGTCGCCCTCGTCGAGCGCTGATGGAGGTCGTCCGTTACGCGGACCGCCCGGACCTACTGGAGATCAGATCCGAGCAGCTGAACACGTTCCCCACCTACATGAACCACAACGCGATGGGCAGTCGCTACTGGGGGCGACTGTACGACGAGTTCCCCGACTTCCAGCTCGCCCTCGTCGACGACGGTGCGCTCGTCGCCGAGGTGCACGCGTTGTCGCTCCCGCTCGTCGACGACGGGTTGCCACAGGGGTGGGACGAGGCGTTCGAGCGCGGGATGGAAGCCGGGGGCGGCGACACGCTCTCGCTGCTTGCGATCAGCGTGCGACCGGTACGTCGCGGCGGCGGCGTTGCGACGACAATGCTCGACGCTGCGCGACGCGCGGCGGGCGCTGCGGGCCTCGCGTCCGTGATCGCGCCCCTTCGGCCGACGTTCAAGCAGCGCTATCCACTCGTCTCGATCGACGACTACGTCGCGTGGCGGCGTGCAGACGGTGCGCACTTCGACTCGTGGATCCGCGTGCACGAGCGCGCCGGCGGAGCGATTGTCAAGACAGCGCCGGAGTCGATGCGGATCGAGGCACCGGTCGCTGAATGGGAGGAGTGGCTCGGGCTGGAGCTTCCGGGTGACGGAATGCACATCCATCCGGACATGCTCGCGCCGCTCGAGGTGCGCGACGGGGTGGGCGTGCACGTCGAGCCGAACGTGTGGCTGCGCCACAGCGTCCTCTAAGACAGCGCGCTCGCCGTTCACCGACCTGTCACCGCCGCTCGGCGTAATTGTCATGCGGAAACCGCCTCGCGAGGGCGAGTCTACGGTCATGCAGTTCGAGGTTCAGGCGCATCGCGGTAATGACGAGCTGACGCTCCGGCGACTACTCGCTGTTGGGCCGTCCTCGGTCGAGATCGACGTTGGGGTGATCGCCGGGGAGATCGTGATCGCCCACGAAACCGACCTCGCCGATGCCTCGGGCCTTGGCCTGGACGCCGCGCTGCTCGCGGCCGGTAACACCACCGTGGTGGTCGAGGCGAAGTGCTTCCCGCCCGAGACACCAAGCCCGCGCGCGTTCGTCGCCGCGCTGCAGCCGTACCTCGGCCGAATCGCACTCTGCTCGTTCGAGGAGCGCGTGCTCGCCGAGGCGCTGCGCGTGCGCCCTGCACTCGAGACGACCTTCCTGTTCAGGGCACCGCAATCGCTCGCAACCTCCGCGCGCACCGTCGGCCCGCGTCACGATCTCGTGACACGCGACCTCGTCGCGAGCGCGCATGCGCTCGGATTGGGCGTCGTGCCCTGGACGGTCAACGACGTGCCGACGATGGCCGCCCTGGTCGACCTCGGCGTCGACGGTCTCGTCACCGACGAACCGGCGCTCGCCCAAGAAGTAGCCGCCTCGCGCCTCGCCATCGCCGCGTAACCTACGAACCTGGTTCAGACCTGGTTCCGGGGTTACGCCGGTAGCGAGGCGACGCCGTCCTCGAGCACGACGAGGCCGTCGCGCTCCAGGGCGACGAGCGCATCGCCGTCGGTCGGCTGCTCGCCGGCCGCGACCGCGCGCAGCGCGGCGGCGCGGCGCTGGCGGAACGAGCCTTCGAACCTCGACTGCTTGCGGAGGGGCTCGTAGCGCGACCCGCGCGACGGGCACGCGTCCGCGAGCGGACACGCCCCGCAGCGTGGAATACGTGCCAGGCAGATCGTCGCCCCGAGGTCGAAGAGCGCCTGCGTGCACGAGCTGTCGAACCGCTCTCCCGTGCGCTCCTGGATGCGCCGGACGTTGACGTCGATCGGCAGCACGTCGCGGCCGAAGGCGAAGTTGCCGACAGCGCCCGCGGTGTACGGGCCGACACCGGGGAGTTCGGTGAGGTCGTCCGGCCAGCCGTGTGCGGCGACGTGTTGCGCCGCGCGGTGCAGGTTGATCGCGCGGCGGTTGTACCCGAGCCCCTGCCAAGCGACGATCACCTCGGCCGGCGATGCCGCCGCGAGCGCCGCCGCGCTCGGCCACCGCTCGAGCCACGCGAGGTAGTGCGGCACGACGCGGTCGACCTGTGTCTGCTGCAGCATCACCTCGGCGACGAGAATCGCGTACGGATCCGTCGTCTCGCGCCACGGCAGAGAGCGCTTGCTTTCGCTGTACCAAGCCAACAGAACGTCTTTCATGGAGGCAAGGGTAGTGGGAGTGCTCGGCGGTCGTTCCGGGCCTCGTGAACCTAAATCGGCCATTCGGCAATGAGTGCGTATGAACGACGCACGGACGGATGCAGAGGTGATCGCGGCGAGCCGGAAACAGCCGGTCGAGTTCGCGGCCGTTTTCGATCGGCACTTCGACACCATCCATCGCTATCTGGATCGTCGCGCAGGCCCTGCGGTTGCCGACGATCTGTCGGGCGAGGTGTTCCGGATCGGTTTCGAGCAGCGGCGCCGGTTCAAGCCGCTGCACGACAGCGCGCTCCCTTGGCTCTACGGGCTCGCGACCAACCTGCTGCTCAAGCACTGGCGTGAGACACGCCGCGAAGCGCGCGCCTTCCGGCTCGTCAGGACGGATGCCTCTACTCAGGAGAACGAGGGCAGGCTCGCCGATTCCAGACTCGACGCCGAGCCACTGGGGCGTCGTCTCCTGGCAGGGCTAGCCGACCTTCCTGAGGGCGACCGTGACGTCGTCGTGCTCATTGCCTGGGAGAGCTGAGCTACGAGGAGGTCGCCGTTGCACTCGGCGTGCCCGTCGGAACGGTCCGCTCTCGCCTCAACCGCGCGCGCAAACGGCTGCGCTCGTCGCTCGACGACGCCGACGAGTTCACATCGCACCTACGCATCGCATCAGGAAAGGACGCGAGATGACAGATGAGCTTCACCTCTTCCGGACCATGCGCCCCCGCAGTTTCAGGGTCATCAACTGCAGCCCGCAGCGAGGAGCGGCGTCTCCTGCTCGCTGCGATCACCCCTGCGCCGCGCCTGCGCTTCCTGACGCTGCGACCCCTAGGGGCGATCTTGAGCGCAGCCGCCGTCTTCGCAGCCGCCATCTTCATCGTGACGGGGAGCGGTTCAGGCGGAGATCCCGCCTGGGCGGCATCGGCGGTCAAGATCGCCTAGAGTGCCCCGCGCCTCCTCGTCGTCTCTGACGGCTGGAAGGTCACCCGAGCGGATCAGTTCGGCGGCGATGCCAGTGAGATCACGTTCGCCTCGAGCTCGCAGCAGGTCGAGCTGCGCTGGGAGCCCGCGGGCAACTACACAAGCACGGTCGCCGACTTCAACTCGTCCGCTGACAGAGTCGCCACGGCGAGCGTCCTTGGTGCAACCGCGCAGATCTACCACTACCGCGACACCGACCTCTACACCGCCGTCTGGGCCGCTGATTGGCATGTTCTTCAACTCGAAGGTGCCTCACTCGACGCCGTGATGATCGAGTCAGTCCTCGCCCAGCTTCAGTTCGTGAGCGTCAATGCCTGGCTGTCGGCCCTGCCCTCGAGCGTCGTACTTTCAGGTGCACGTAACGACGTCGTGCGCAGCATGCTCGCTGACATTCCGCTCCCATGAGGTGTCGAGCGCAGCCAGTTCACCGACGGTGACGCCGTGCGCGATCGATACCAACTCGGCGCTCAGATCGTCTCGTCGGTGTCCTGCGGTTGGATCACGCGGTGGATCTCGGCGAAGCGGACGGGCAACGCGCTCCAGGTCGCCGAGGCTGTGCAGGCGATGACCGCGGTCGCCGGCTCTCGTGTCCTTCGCCAGATGGACAGCAGTGGCGCCTATCCGACCGTCGTTCGCGAGTTCGCGGGCGCAATGGCGCACGGCGGCAATGTGGTCGGGCCATACGCGATCGGGGATCAGACCGTTGAGGACAGCTACCGCTCGTCGCTCGGGTGCGCGCAGTAGGCGAGCGCCGGCTCGGCCCGTCCGCGCGAGGAGTTTCCCTCGTCGCGCTCGGTCTGGGGGTCGGCGCCCTCACGTCGGTCGGCCAGACCTATCTCGACCGTCCGTGGGCGGCGCTCACGAACTCGGCGGGTGCGTGGCTCGTGGCGCCTTTCGTGGCCGGTGCGCTGATGCCGTCGAGAAGAGGTGCGGCGACGATCGGTCTGATCACGTGCTCTTTCGAGCTGGTCGGTTACTACGCGACCGCGCACGCAAGAGGCTTCTCGGCCGGCGGGTCGATTCTCGTCTTCTGGGCGATCTGCGCGCTGATCGGCGGCCCCCTCTACGGGCTCGCTGGACAGCTGTGGCGGCACGGCCCGCGCGTGATGCGCGGTCTCGGAGGAACAGCGCTCCCTGCTGTGTTCCTGGCCGAGGGGCTCTGGGTCTACCACCATCAGTTGCACTACGAGATCACGGCGGTTTTGTGGGGTGTGATCGCAGCAGCTCTCCTCGTGCTGTCGTGGAGACCGGTGCACTTGCGCTGGTTTCCCCTGACGCTCGGCGCGTGCCTCTTCGCCGAGGTAGTTCTCAGCGCGGCGTATAGCCAATCGTTCTAGCGAGTTCGAATAGCATCGCGGGATGCTTCACGGGGAGTTGGTGGAATTGCGCTCGCGGATCGAGAGCGACGTGGCAGTCCTCCACGCCGAGTTGTACGACGACGTGGAAACACGGATGCGCGGCGATACCCGGCCCTGGGTCCCGCTCGCGGCCGATTCACCCCACTCGCCTTTTCGCATCGCTGATGCGCGAGACGATGTTGCCTTCTTCTCGGTTGTTGAACGGGTGAGCAACGAGCTGGCCGGTGAGACGCTCGCCCTGCTTTGCCGCTACGGCTTCGAGGTACGAGGGCTCAACCGGCTTCAGCTCGAGACCCTGTCCGACGATGAGCCGATGATTCGCACGGCCCTGAGCGCTGGCTTCACTGAGGAAGGTCGGTTGAGGTCGTCTCGCTCCCTCGGGGGCAGCTTCGCTGACGAGGTGGTTTTCGGGCTACTGGCGTCCGACCGCTCGCCGGCTCTTGTTTGCTCTCGGGGAGAAGGGAAAGACAAATGAGCATGCCGCGCAAAGTCCTTGTGATCACGACCGCTGCCTCGCCGAGAAGCGAGGTCGAGCAGGTCGTTCGTGGGCGTGCTGGTGAAGATGCGGAGGTGCAGATCGTTGCTCCCGCATCGAAGATCTCCTGGCTCGACCGGTGGACGAACGATGAGGACGCCGCCCGGTCTGACGCCGCCGATAGAGCGGACGCCGCCTCCGAGGAACTGCCCGGAGACCAAGGTGAGCCGAAGGTCGGCGATGTCGATCCATATCTGGCGATCGAAGATGCGCTGCGAACCTTCGCTGCAGACGAGATCGTGATCTTTCGCGCGCACGGCGAGGACGAAAGCCACGTCGAGGAGGGCTTCGTGGCCAAGGCCAAAGATCGCTTCGACCTACCGGTCACCGAAGTCGTCGCGGACTGACCGCGTCGCCCTAGCGGGCACCGCTGAATGCACGCAGCGCGCGGAGCAGGCCGCGTAGCTCGTGGCCCCGTGGCGTCAGGCGGTACTCGCTCCGCGGCGGGCGTCCCTCAACCGTCGTGCGCGCCAGGATCCCTGCCTCTTCGAGCTCGGCCAGTCGCGTCGTCAACGTGGCCGGCGGAATCGCACCGACCGCCTGCAAGAACTCGTTGAAGCGCACGGCTCCGTCGTGGGATGCCCAGATGATCGAGACGGTCCAACGTCCCTCGAGGAGGCCCGCCGCCTGGCGAACCTCCTCGGGAACAGGACGACAGCTACGACAGCGCATGCGCGCTCGGCGCGGGCTCGAGTGCGAGCGCGAGCACCTCATGCAGCGTCATCACCGGATGGAACGACATCTCGGCGCGCACCTCTGCAGGCACGTCGTCCAGGTCGGCCCGGTTGCGCTCCGGGATGATCACGTCGGTGAGCCCGGCCGCGTGCGCGGCGAGCACCTTCTGCTTCAGCCCACCGATCGGCAGCACGCGTCCCTGTAGCGTCACCTCGCCGGTCATGCCGACCGTGTGCTTGACGGGCCGCTGCGAGAGCAGCGATGCGATCGCAGTCGTCATCGTGATGCCGGCACTCGGCCCGTCCTTCGGGATCGCGCCCGCGGGAACGTGCAGGTGGAACGAGCGGTCCTCGAACGCGTCCTCATCGATCCCGAGCTCGTCCGCGTGCGAGCGCACGTAGGAGAGTGCGATCCGCGCCGACTCCTTCATCACATCGCCGAGCTGCCCGGTCAGCACGAGCCCGTCCTTGCCCCTCATCGACGTCGCCTCGACGAAGAGGACGTCACCGCCCGTGCCGGTCACGGCGAGACCCGTCGCGACGCCGGGAACGGCAGTCCGCTCGGCCGACTCCTGATAGAAGCGCTGCCGCCCGAGGGCGTCGCGCACCAGGTCGAGGTCGACCTGGACGGGCGCCTCCGTCTTGCCCGCGACGATGCTGGTCGCCGTCTTCCGCAGGAGCTTCCCGAGCTCGCGCTCCAGTTGGCGGACGCCCGCTTCGCGCGTGTACTCGGTCACGATCGACTCGAGCACCGAGCCTTCGACCTCCACCTCGTCCTCGCGCAGGCCGTTGCGGTCGCGCTGGCGCGGCCACAGATACCCCTGTGCGATCGAGACCTTCTCGTCGACCGTGTACCCGTCGAAGCGGATCACTTCCATCCGGTCGAGGAGTGGGCCGGGAATCGTGTCCGCAACGTTGGCGGTTGCGATGAAGATCACCTGGGACAGGTCGAGCTCGACGTCGAGGTAGTGGTCGCGGAACGAGTGGTTCTGCGCCGGATCGAGCACCTCGAGCAGCGCCGCCGACGGGTCGCCCCGCCAGTCGGCGCCGACCTTGTCGACCTCGTCCAGCAGGATCACCGGGTTCATCGTCTCGG
>JACDGR010000521.1 GCA_013821525.1 Actinomycetota bacterium | reverse complement strand
CGCTCGTAGAGCGCTGTCTGTCGCTCAGCGACGTCGCTCCACGTCCGTTCGCGGCTGAGCTCGATGCCTGCGGCGCGCCTGGCCGCGAACTCCGCCGGGTCGGCCGCGAGCCGTGCGATCCGGTCGCCGAGGTCGGCCCACCCACCGACGGCGGTGAGGATCGCCGGATCCCCTGCCACCTCAGGAATCGAGCCGCTCGAGTACCCGGCGACCACTGCGCCGCTCGCCTGCGCCTCGACGATCACGCGGCCGAACTGCTCGACCCAGGTCTCCGTGGGCCGGCTCGGGATCAGGACAACTTGCGCACGCCGGTAGGTCGTAGCGAGCTCGCCTAGGGCAAGCCAGGGCTCGATCTCGAGCGAGTCGCTGACCCCGAGCGAAGCGGCCAGTGCCCGGCCCGCTGCCTCGTCCGGGCCGCTCCCCGCGACGACGAGGCGGGTGGGGCGGAGCTCGTTCAGCAGCGCGAGAACTCGCACCGCGTCGGAGAGGCCTTTCTCCGGGACGAGCCGGCCAAAGAGGGCGATCACCAGCTCGTCCTCGAGCGACTGCTCGCCCGGGAAGAAAACTGTCTCGTCGAAGCCGAGAGGCAGCACGTCCAGCTCACCCGCGAAGCCCTTGCCGCGTGCGACCGAGGCGGCCTGGCGGCTACATGGGTAGAGGGCAGTGACTCGCCGGAACGCTGCGCGCTCGTACTGCGCGAACGGTGGCGGGAAGCGCTTGTCGACGTTCTGGGCCGTGTACATCACGACGGGCAGCTCCTTGGGTGCAACTCTGAGCCACTGTCGGGCTGCCACGCTGAACGGCTCCTCGTGCAGGTCAAGAACGTCCGGCCGCACTTCGCCAATCAGCGCCCGGATCGCGTCTCTCGATTCGTAGGCGTGGCGGTTGACATCTCCTGGGCGTTTGACCGGCAGCTCAATCGTACGAAACGGGTCTGCGCCGGTGTCGTCGTTCGTCGCCTCGGGCCAGTCCGACGGGGCGACCAACGTCACGTCGACACCGGCCGCGACGAGTGCGCGCTCGCGCTCGCGGTGTGCCTCGATTCGGCCGCCGTGGTAGACCCGCAGAACGCGCACTGGGTCGATCATTCCCGACCGGGCAGAAGCTCGACCGGACTCAGGTGCGAACGAGATCGACCGGCACGGCTACGGCCGCACTGCCGTTCGTGTCTGGGGCCGCAGCGTCCACCGTCGGCTCACGAGCTGCGGCTCGGGTTTCGAGTTGGGTGAGCGCTGCGCTCAGGCTCGCGCGGAGCACCGAGGCGGCTTCGATCACAGCGGCAGCGTCCGCGGAGGCACGGTGGGCGTGGTTTTCGATCTCGGCGGCACGCCGCTTTGCCTTCTTGAGCGCTGCCTCGCACTCGGCGCGGGCCTCCTCACGCATCTCCCGGACGGCCTTGTGCGCGGCGGCAAAGAGCGACTGCGCCGCCTCGTCCCGCGCAGGCGCGGCTGGCCGCGGAGCTGCCGGTCGTGGCGCCGCGATCTCCGGTGCCGCCGGCTGCAGTTGCTGCCCCTCAAGGTGCGTGCCCTCGACGAGCTTCTTCAGCTTCCGGTGCTCGCCGACGAGGAGGCCGTAGTCCCACGCGACGCGCCGGAAGAGATCCTCGGTCGCGGCGGGGTCGTAGCCGTGGAACGAGCGAGGAAGTGTGGTGGGGTCGGCGTCGATGGACTCTGGAGGCATGAATGGAACCGAGTGTAGACCTGGCTGCCAATCCAGGCAAATCCCTGCTCAAAGGGCGTTCATCGGAATGCAGCGCACGGCGTCGGAAGGCCATCATTGCGCCTAGCCGTCACGGATCGTGATGATCTCTTCGTCAGGTTTGTTCGGCTTGTTTGCTCGCAGATACGGGACGAGGCCACCGGCGGCGCGTATCTCAGAAAGGGTTTCCGTCACCTCCTCATCCTCGCCCGTCTCAAACGCCGAGTGATACAGCTGACCCGCTTTCAAGTTGACGAGCGAAGCCGGGAACTCGTCGATGTACGGGTACATCTCGATGCAAACGATGGCGATCGCCATGTCCCAGCGTCGCTGGTCTTCTTCGGTCAGCGTGATTAATGGGTAGCGGTGGCCGAGGATGTCGCGGGCCTCGATCATGACGGCCTCGCCTGGGGCGTCGGGGCTGGTGTGCTGTCGAGCCGTTCGGTGGGGGGCGGGAAGGCGAG
>JACDGR010000520.1 GCA_013821525.1 Actinomycetota bacterium | reverse complement strand
AATATGCACCGTGCCGTCTGACAGCGAGGGGTCGAGGTGACCAGAGCCATGCGCGTACGGCGCGAAGAAATCGACAAAATCGACGCCGAAGACTCTGCAAGCGCTCGCTAACTCAGCGTTCACGAGCAAGGTCCACTCGAGGCGCTCCGAGATCGACCCGAACGTCGGAAACGCGGGGTCATTAACGCCGACTGCTGGGGGCGTGACGCTTGCAAAGCCGACTTGAGCACCCGTGATTGCCGCAACAGATGCTCCTGCCGCGACTGCCCGATAGGCGAGCGCGTGGGCCAAGTCCGTCGAAGTGCCATAGCCGCGCCAATGATTTCCGAAATGAGCTCGAACATCGATCTCCCCAAAAAAGAACAGGGCGTTGTCATGTTCACGCATGATGAGCCCGATGATTTGCTTCGCAAATCGCTTGCTGCGGGGCCCCAAGGTTTTCCCGACGAGGCTCGCCGCCATGAGCCGCTCAAGTTCGCAAGGGCGCCCGGCTCGGTGGAGGGTAACAGGCCCGACATGCACGATCGCGACATCCTCGACCCGCCGAAGCGCCGCGCAATGGCTGTCGCCGACCGCAAACAGTTTCGGCGAACGCCGATGATCCATTAGGGGCTCTACGCGTCTGAGTAGGGAGCGCGGGTTCGGATCCGGGGTGGTGATGGGCGGTCGGGCCAGGTGACACCGCCGGCGTGGAGCAGGACGCGGAGTCGGTAGTTCTCGAAGTTGCGGAACCCGTGTCCGCATCGTTTGACCTTCTTCACGCAGAGGTTCAAGCCTTCGGTCGGTCCGTTGCTCGCGCCGGTCGTGTGGTGAGCGAGGATCTCGGTGCGCCATGCAGCGAGGGTGCGACCGAGCGAGACGATCTCGGGGACGTCGTCGGCGGCGCAGCCGGTGATCGCCTTGTCCAACAACAGCGTGGCGTCGGCCGGGTCGTTGGTGAGATACACGTCGCGCACCGACTCCTTGGCGAGCCACGCGCCGAGGACCTCGTCGTGGGGGTCCCCGACGCGCAGGCCGAGCAGCAGCCGGTCGTTGCCGCGTTCATCGAGGCGTTCCGCACCCGAGAGCAACAGTTTGCGGATGCGATAGAGCGGGTCGTGTTTGCGGCCACGATGACCGAGCGTCTCGTTCTGCACCCGGCGACGCACCTTGTCGACGCCGCGGTTGGCGACGCGCACCACGTGAAACGGGTCCGCGACTCGAGTCGTGTGATCGAGATGCGGTGAGAGCCCGGCGCGGAAGCTCTCGGCGAGATCGGTCGCGACGACTTCGATGTCGGCGAGCCAGCCAGGGTCGGCGTTCGCGGTCCATCGCCGCAGGTCAGCTGCCGTGTTGCCTTGGACCATGTCGATCACGATCCGTTCCTCGAGATCGACGAGACCAGTCGCGTACATCGTCGGGTGCCACCGGTTGGCGCGCAGGAACGACGTCTCATCAACCCCGAGCTGACACACGACACCCACCCGGTCGGGATCATCGACGAGTGGTGTGCCGTGCTCGACCACCGCGTTCATGACCGTCCACCAACACACCCCGAACTCGTCCGCGACCTGCGACACCGGCCGCGCGTTCTCACCGACTTGACGGCACGCTTCCATCCCCGCGCGACGCGTGATCACCGCCTGCGCGTCGACATGCTCGGAGCCCTCGCTCCAGGTCTTCGCATCACAGAGTTCCTCGCGGCAACGCCACCGACGCTTACGCCACACCAACCGTGCCGGGCGACCGAAGCACGCCAGGTCACGGATCTGCACCGTCTTGCGCTCATGCGCTTCGGCGCGCGTCCCGCACGCCGCGCAGCCCATGAACTCGGCGGTCGTCTCGACCGTGATCACGACCTCGTCATCGCGCTCGATCACCTCGAGGACCTGGAACCCATCCAATCCCAGCAGTGCTTCCGCCAGACCGATACCGTCGCTCACGCAGGGGTCCTCTCGTCGTCGCAGCCGTGAAGAAGCCGCAACGATGACGGGACCCCTGCCCCAACTGGTGGACCCTCAGCTACCCGTCACTCCCTACGCCAACGCGAAGAGCCGTCAATGGCGCTACCACGGTCAACCAGCAAGGCAAGTCGTTTGATTGCGAACCGGCAGCCGATGGCGTATTGCGCTGGATCATTCCGTAGAGCGCAGCACCTGTTCTGCACTACCACGTTGCTGCATAAC
>JACDGR010000088.1 GCA_013821525.1 Actinomycetota bacterium | reverse complement strand
CCGTCTCGACCGACCGCCCCGCACCCTGGCTCGGCAATTCCCGCCACGGCGTGGCGATCGACGAGCAGGCGCCGGGTCGGCTGTTCGCGCTCCGCGCGGGAGCGCGCGTGCGGGTCGACGGGCTCATGATCACGGCCCGAGGCGAGTCCGCGCCGCTCGGCTCGTTTCCGTTCGCCCAGGCCGCGGCGGCAATCCGCCGCGCTCTCGTCAGCCAGGAGCAGGACGGTGCCTTCGCGACCTGGGCGCGCCGCCGGGAGAACCAGGCGCTCGGCCGGCTCGCCTGCCAGCACGACCAGCTGCCGCAACCGGCGACCGTCGATCTGACCGGCTTCGCGCCGTTCCTCTCGCTCGGCTAGGAGGCGCCGTCGGCGAGCACGGTGCGCGCCTTGCCGGACTCTTTTGCGCGGTAGAGCGCTGCGTCGGCCCGCTCGAAGAGTTGTTCGGGCCGATCGCCCTCTCGCAGCTCCGCTACCCCCGCCGAGAGCAGGAGTGTGCCCGCGTTCGCGATCGGCCGCATGCTGACCGCGTGCGCGACGCGGCCGGCGAGCAGCTCTGCGTCCTCCGAGCCCGCCTCGGGCAGGACGATCGCGAACTCGTCTCCGCCGACCCGGCAGGCGATGTCCGCGCCTCGGACGACCGAGAGCATCCGCGCCGCCGCCTCGGCGAGTACCGCATCCCCGGTCAGGTGCCCGACCCGGTCGTTGATCGACTTGAAGTCGTCGAGGTCGATCACGATCAGCGCGAGCCGGCGGCTGTAGCGCTCGGCGCGCGTAGCTTCGCGGGCGAGCGCCTCGTGGAAGTAGCGGCGATTGTGGAGCCCGGTGAGAGCGTCCAGGTCGGCGAGCGCTCGCGCCTCGGTGTACCGGCGAGCGTTCGCGACTGCCGGCCCGGCGCGCACTGCGAGGCGCTCGATCTCGTCGATCTCCTCGTCGGAAAACGGCCGGTCGGCCGCGCGGGTGAAGGCACTCAGCGCGCCGATCGAGCCACCGTCTGCTCGCAGCGGCACGACGACCCCCGACCGGATCAGGCTCGCCGAGCTGTCGCTGCCCTCGATCCGGTACCGATATCCGAGCTCGACGGCCCGCAGGTTGTCGTTGTCAGGTAGCCCGACTGCAGCTCCGGCGCCCTCGTCGGGGCCAAGCCCGGCCGACGCGACGAGCTCGGAGGCCTCGAGCGAGGCTGCCTCGACGCCGGGGATCGCTCGCAGCGCCTCGAGCGTCCGCTCCGCGACCTCCTGGAGGTCGAGCGAGGCGGCGAGCTCCCCTTTGTAGCCCTCGCCTTCCGTGAGGGCGCGGCCTGCCTCGGGTGCGTTCGCCTCGAGCGATTCGGCCAGGTCGCGCATCGTGTCGTGCATGCCGAGTGCGAGCTTCCGGACCGCCTCGGCGACGCGTGCGTCGGCCGTTGCGCGGGCGCGCCAGACCGCGACCACCGCCGCGACGACGATGGCCAGGCAGAGACCTAGCGCGCAAATGACGATCAAATAGCCCACCGCAGGGTTCGCACCTTAGTGACCGTCAAGGGGGTGCGCTACGGGGCGAAAGTATGAAAAATCACTCTCCCGATCTCGCGGTTACGGCCCGTTTCGGGCGCGTAGCCGTGTGGCGGGCTCGAGCTTTGCGGGACCCTGGGGAATCCGGTACCATGCCTCGCCGCAGCGCGTGAGCAGTCTGCTCCGCGTGCCCTCTGTCTGCATACGACCGGAAAGAGAAGCTCAGCCTCAGCATGCCGACCGTCAACCAGTTGATTCGCAAGGGCCGCAAGTCGAAGCCCTCCAAGACCAAGACCCCGGCGCTCGCGGGGGCCCCGCAGAAGCGCGGCGTCTGCACGCGCGTCTCCACGACCACACCGAAGAAGCCGAACTCGGCGCTGCGGAAGATCGCCCGCGTGCGCCTGACGAACGGCCTCGAGGTCGGTACCTACATCCCGGGTGAGGGCCACAACTTGCAGGAGCACTCGGTCGTGCTCGTGCGCGGGGGTCGCGTCAAGGACCTGCCGGGCTTCCGGTACAAGGTGATCCGGGCTGCGCTCGACGCCTCGGGCGTCTCCGACCGCAAGCAGGGTCGCTCCAAGTACGGCGCGAAGAAGTCGAGCTCGTAATGCCACGTCGCGCAGAGATCACGCCGCGCCCGGTCATCGCTGACCCGGTCTACGACAGCACGCTCGTCACGCAGCTGATGAACCGCGTCATGCGCGACGGCAAGAAGTCGACCGCCGAGGCGATCGTCTACACCGCGCTCGAGAAGGTCGGCGAGAAGACCGGCCGTCCGCCGGTCGACGTGCTGGAGCAGGCTGTGAAGACGGTCACGCCCGTGCTCGAGGTGAAGTCGCGCCGCGTCGGTGGCGCCAACTACCAGGTTCCGGTCGAGGTGCCTCAGCGCCGCGGTCGCACGCTCGCCCTTCGCTGGATCGTCACGTTCTCGCGTGACCGGCGTGAGAAGCACATGTCCGACAAGCTCGCCGGCGAGATCATCGACGCGCTCGAGCAGCAGGGGAACGCCTACAAGCGCAAAGACGACATGTACCGGATGGCGCAGGCCAACAAGGCCTTTGCGCACTACCGCTGGTAAGGAGACGAAGAACCTCTTGGCAACAACGGAAACACGTGTGGCGCTCGACCGCGTCCGCAACATCGGGATCATGGCCCACATCGACGCCGGTAAGACGACGACGACGGAGCGGATCCTCTACTACACCGGGCGCACCCACAAGATCGGTGAGGTTCACGACGGCGCGGCGACGATGGACTGGATGGCGCAGGAGCAGGAGCGCGGCATCACGATCACGTCGGCTGCGACGACCGCGATGTGGCGGAACCACCGGATCAACATCATCGATACGCCCGGGCACGTGGACTTCACGGTCGAGGTCGAGCGCAGCCTGCGCGTGCTCGACGGCGCGGTCGCCGTCTTCGACTCCGTCGCCGGCGTCCAGCCGCAGTCCGAGACCGTCTGGCGCCAGGCCGACAAGTACAAGGTGCCGCGGATCGCGTTCATCAACAAGATGGACCGCACCGGCGCGGACTTCTTCGCGGCCGTGCAGTCGATGGTCGACCGCCTCGGGGCGAACCCCGTGCCGATCCAGCTGCCGATCGGGCAGGAGGAGAAGCACATCGGCGTCGTCGACCTCGTCGACATGAAGGCGATCACCTACAAGGACGATCTCGGCGAGGACTTCGAGGTCGGCGAGATCCCGGCGGAGCTCGCAGAGCAGGCCCACGCCTACCACCACCAGCTGATCGACGCAGTCGCCGAGTTCGACGACGAGCTGACGGAGACCTACCTGACCGACGAGTCGCTCGTCACGTCCGAGATGATCAAGCGCGCACTCCGTGCAGCGACGATCGCCGACGCGCTGACGCCGGTGATCCTCGGTTCCGCGTTCAAGAACAAGGGCGTCCAGCCGCTGCTCGACGCGGTGATCGACTATCTGCCGAGCCCGCTCGACGTGCCGCCGATGCAGGGCCTCGACCCGAAGTCCGGCGGCGAGATCACGCGTGATCCGTCGCCCGACGAGCCGTTCTCCGCCCTCGCTTTCAAGGTGATGTCGGATCCGTTCGTCGGCAAGCTCACTTACTTCCGCGTCTACTCCGGCACGATCAAGTCGGGCGACCGTGTCCTGAACACGACGACCGGCAAGACCGAGCGCGTCAGCCGCATCCTCCAGATGCACGCGAACCACCGGGAGGAGCGCGACGAGATCAGCGCGGGCGACATCGCCGCCGGCGTCGGCCTGAAGGCGACGACGACGGGCGACACCCTCTCAGCCGAGGGCTCGCCGATCGTGCTCGAGTCGATGACGTTCCCGGATCCCGTGATCGCCGTCGCCGTCGAGCCGAAGTCGAAGGCCGACCAGGACAAGCTCGGTACAGGGCTCTCCCGGCTCGCCGAGGAGGATCCGACGTTCCGCGTCACCTCCGACGAGGAGACGGGCCAGACGATCATCGAAGGGATGGGCGAGCTCCACCTGGAGATCATCGTCGACCGCCTGAAGCGCGAGTTCAACGTCGACGCGAACGTCGGCCGGCCGCAGGTCGCCTACCGCGAGACGGTCGGCAAGCCCGCAGAGAAGATCCAGGGCAAGTTCGTCCGCCAGACGGGCGGCTCGGGTCAGTACGGCGACTGCACGATCAACCTGCTGCCGCAGGAGCCGGGCGCGGGCTACGAGTTCGTCGACAAGATCGTGGGTGGGAAGATCCCCAAGGAGTACATCAAGCCGATCGACGAAGGCATCCGTGAGGCCATGGGCAGCGGCGTTCTCGCCGGCTATCCGGTCGTCGACGTCAAGGTCGAGCTGATCGACGGCTCCTACCACGACGTCGACTCGAGCGAGCGCGCATTCAAGATCGCCGGCTCGATGGCGTTCAAGGAAGCGATGAAGCGTGCCAAGCCGAAGCTCCTCGAGCCGGTGATGGCCGTCGAGGTGACGACGCCCGAGGACTACCTCGGTGACGTCATGGGTAACCTGAACTCCCGGCGCGGGCGCATCGAGAACATGTCGCCGATCGGGAACGCTCAGGTGATCAAGGCGAGCGTCCCGCTGAGCGAGATGTTCGGCTACGCGACCGACCTGCGCTCGATGAGCCAGGGTCGCGCAGATTTCACCATGCAGTTCGATCGGTACGAGGAAGTGCCGGCATCGATCGCCCTAGAGATCACCGAGAAGGGTGGCACCTCCTCTTAACGAGGCGGTGTCCTAAACGAGAACGAGGAAGGAACAGATGGCCAAGCAGAAGTTCGAGCGCACGAAGCCGCACCTCAACGTCGGCACCATCGGGCACATCGACCACGGGAAGACGACGCTGACCGCCGCGATCTCGAGCGTGCTCGCGAAGAAGGGCGGGGGCGGAGAGGTCAAGAGCTTCGCCGAGATCGACAACGCTCCCGAGGAGCGGCAGCGCGGTATCACGATCAACACGTCCCACGTCGAGTACGAGACGGCCGCTCGTCACTACGCGCACGTCGACTGCCCGGGGCATGCGGACTACATCAAGAACATGATCACGGGCGCCGCGCAGATGGACGGCGCGATCCTGGTGGTCTCCGCCGCCGACGGCCCGATGCCGCAGACGCGTGAGCACATCCTCCTGGCTCGCCAGGTCGAGGTGCCGTACATCGTCGTCGCGCTCAACAAGGCCGACATGGTCGACGACGAGGAGCTCCTCGAGCTCGTCGAGCTCGAGGTCCGCGAGCTGCTCTCGAAGTACGAGTACCCCGGCGACGACATCCCGATCGTCCGCGTCTCGGCGCTGAAGGCGCTCGAGGGCGACGAGGAGTGGGAGAACAAGATCGTCGAGCTGATGGACGCGGTCGACTCCTACATTCCGGAGCCGGTTCGCGACGCCGACAAGCCGTTCCTGATGCCGATCGAGGACGTGTTCACGATCACGGGCCGCGGCACGGTCGTCACGGGCCGCGTCGAGCAGGGCAAGATCGAGGTCGGCAACGAGATCGAGATCGTCGGCATCCACGAGAAGGTGGAGAAGACGGTCGTCACGGGTCTCGAGATGTTCCAGAAGTCACTCGACTTCGCGCATGCAGGTGACAACGCGGGCGCACTGCTCCGCGGGATCAAGCGCGAGGACGTCGAGCGCGGCCAGGTGCTTGCGAAGCCCGGCTCGATCACCCCGCACACGCACTTCAAGGCAGAGGTCTACGTGTTGTCGAAGGACGAAGGCGGCCGTCATACGCCGTTCTTCAACAACTACCGCCCGCAGTTCTACTTCCGCACGACGGACGTGACCGGCGCGGTCAAGCTCCCGGAGGGCCAGGAGATGGTCATGCCGGGCGACAACACGAACATGGAGATCGAGCTGATCCAGCCGATCGCCATGGATCAGGGCCTCCGCTTCGCCATCCGCGAGGGCGGTCGCACCGTCGGCGCAGGCGTCGTTACAGAGATCGTCAAGTGACGATCCAGAAAATACTGCTCGTCAACTAAGGGATAAACAGTGGCACAGGGAAAAATCCGGATCCGCTTGAAGGGCTACGACCACCAGCAGCTGGACCGGTCGGCCCAGCAGATCGTCGACACCGCTCAGAGGAGCGGTGCGACGATCACTGGGCCGGTCCCTCTGCCGACGGAGAAGAACGTGTACTGCGTGATCCGCAGCCCGTTCAAGGACAAGGACTCACGCGAGCACTTCGAGGTGCGTACGCACAAGCGCCTCATCGACATTCTCAGCCCCACGCCGAAGACGATCGACCAGCTGATGCGGCTCGATCTTCCCGCCGGCGTCGACATCGAGATCAAGCTCTAAGCGATATGGCCAAGGGAATCCTAGGACGCAAGCTCGGCATGACGCAGGTCTTCGACCCGGAGACCGGGGGAGTCACCCCTGTCACCGTGATCGAGGCCGGCCCGTGCCCGGTCGTGCAGGTCAAGTTCGCGGACTCGGACGGCTACGACGCCGTGCAGCTCGCGTTCGGCGCCGTCGCAGACCGCAAGCTCACGAAAGGCCAGCTCGGCCACCTCGGCAAGTTCAAGGTCGGCCCGCACCGCAAGCTCGTCGAGTTCCGCGGCGGCATCGACGGCGCCGTGGAAGGCGAGGCCGTCACGGTCGAGCTCTTCGAGGCCGGCGACAAGGTGAAGGTCGCGGGCATCGGCGTCGGCAAGGGCTTCCAGGGAACGATCAAGCGTCATAACTTCTCATCTGGTCCGCGCTCGCACGGCTCGCACAACGTTCGCGCGCCGGGCTCGGTCGGGGCGTCCGCGACCCCATCGCGCGTCTTCAAGGGCCGCAAGCTCCCGGGCCTGATGGGCGGCAAGCGCGTCACCCAGCTCGGCCTGACCATTCACGGCATCGACGTCGAGCGCAACCTGCTGCTCGTCAAGGGCGCCGTCCCCGGACCGAAGAACGGCATCGTGGAGGTGCGTGGCTAGTGGCAGCACCGAAAGCCCCATTGTTGGACGCGCAGGGCGCGAAGTCGAAGGACGTCTCCCTCGAGGAGGCCGTCTTCGCCGTCGAGGTCAAGCCGCACCTGGTGCACGAGGTCGTGCGTGCCGAGATGAATGCGCAACGCGCAGGCACTGCTGCGACCAAGAGCCGTGGGCTCGTCTCGGGCGGCCGCGCGAAGCCGTGGCGCCAGAAGGGCACCGGCCGCGCCCGTCAGGGCACGATTCGCGCCCCGCAATTCACGGGCGGCGGTCACACCTTCGCCAAGGTTCCGCGCACGTTCGTCCAGAAGGTGAACCGCAAGGTCGCGAAGGCGGCCCTGCGCTCCGCGCTTGCGAGCCACGTGAACGAGGGCACGATCGCAATCGTCTCGGCCGACGCGTTCGACACGCCGTCGACCAAGGTTGCACGCACCCTCGTTGACGGTTCGGGCCTCGCGACCCCGATCGTGATCGTCGCAACCGAGGGCGAGACCAATCTCGTCAAGAGCTTCCGCAACCTCGAGAAGGTCGCGATCGTGGAGCCGGGCGAGCTCGATGTCGGAGCCGTTGTCTGGGCCCGCTCGCTGCTCCTCACCGAGACGGCGCTCGAGACCCTCACGGGCCGTGCCGGAGGTGGTCACTGATGGCCTTGCACGCGAGCCAGGTGATCCTGGCGCCGATCGTCAGCGAGAAGAGCTATGCCGCATCGGTGCGCGGGACGTACACGTTCCGTGTTCATTCGGACGCGCACAAGACGCAGATTCGCCAGGCAGTCGAGCAGATGTTCGACGTCAAGGTCTCGCGGGTCAACGTGATCAAGGTGCAGGCGAAGCCGAAGCGCCGCGGTCTGTTCAAGGGCACGCGCCCCGGTTGGAAGAAGGCCATTGTGCAGCTGCGCGCTGGTGACACGATCGAGATTTTCGAAGGAGCGCAGTTGTAGTGGCTCACCCCGCGACATTGAGCGGCGCCCAGCGCGCTATCACGCTGCACCATGCCGCGTCCTCGGTCACGTCCGGCCCAACCGGCCCGCACGAGACCTGCGTCCTTGCCTGGCTCGGTGCTAGCACCCTGGGCATCCACTCATGCCACGAGGTGAACCACTAATGCCTGTCAGACGTTTTAAGCCGACCAGCCCGGGTCGCCGCCACATGTCGGTGTCCGACTTCGCGGAGATCACGAAGTCGAGGCCCGAGAAGGCGCTGACCGAGAAGCTGACGAAGAAGGGTGGCCGCAACAACATGGGCCGCATCACCACCCGTCATCAGGGTGGCGGTCACAAGCGGCGCTACCGCATCATCGATTTCAAGCGCACGAAGGACGGCGTGCCTGCGAAGGTCGCAGCAATCGAGTACGACCCGAATCGCTCGGCGCGCATCGCGCTGCTGCACTACGCGGACGGGTTCAAGGCCTACATCCTCGCTCCCGCCGGTGTGCGCGTCGGCTCGTACGTGCAGTCCGGCGCCGATGCCGACATCAAGGCCGGTAACGCGCTGCCGCTCGAGAACATCCCGACCGGCACGATGGTGCACAACGTCGAGTTGAAGCCGGGTAAGGGCGGGCAGATGGCGCGCTCCGCCGGTTCCGGTGTGCAGCTCGTCGCGAAGGACGGTGCGTACGCGACCCTGCGTCTGCCCTCCAGCGAGATGCGCCGCGTGCTCCTCACCTGCCGCGCAACCGTCGGCCAGGTCGGCAACGTCGAGCACCAGAACGTGACGATCGGTAAGGCCGGCCGCGCCCGTTGGCTCGGCAAGCGCCCGACCGTCCGCGGCTCGGCCATGAACCCGGTCGACCATCCGCATGGCGGCGGCGAGGGCAAATCGAAGGGCGGCCGGCATCCGGTCACCCCGTGGGGCGTGCCGACGCTCGGCAAGCGCACCCGCAGCAAGCACAAGGAATCCAACCAGTTGATCGTGCGCGGCCGCCGCCGCGGGAAGGACAAGCGCTAGCTATGAGTAGAAGCTCGAAGAAGGGCCCGTTCATCGAAGAGCGCCTCCTGGCGAAGATCGAGTCGATGAACGACTCGGGCTCGAAGCAGATGCTGCGCACCTGGTCGCGCACCTCGACCGTGTTCCCGCAGATGGTGGGCCACACGATCGCGGTGCACGACGGACGCAAGCACGTCCCGGTGTTCATCTCCGAGCAGATGGTCGGGCACAAGCTCGGCGAGTTCGCGCCGACGCGCCACTTCCGTGGCCATGCCGGCGACCAGAAGACTCAGGTGAAGAAGCGCTAGTGGCAACCGCCGTGAAGAACACACCCGAGGTGCAGAAGCGCACCGTGCAGGCGGTCGCCAAGAACGTCCGTATCTCGCCCCGCAAGGCGCGGCTCGTCACGGATCACATCCGTGGCCGCAGCGTGCCCGAGGCGCGCACCATCCTCGCCTTCACGCAGCGGCACGCCGCCGTCGAGGTCGAGAAGGTGCTGCGCTCGGCCGTCGCGAACGCCGAGTCGAACCCGGCGCTGCTCTGGAACGGCGACGACCTCGTCGTGCACGCCGTATTCGTCGACGAAGGCCCGACGTTGAAGCGTTGGCGCGCCCGCGCACGCGGACGCACGTCGCGGATCATGAAGCGCACGTGTCACATCACCGTGCAGGTTGCACAGGGACATCCGGTCGTGCAAGGTGCCGCGCGGAGCGCACCGGCGTCCTCCGGTGAGAAGCCGAAGCGCGCAGCGCGCAAGCCCGTGCGTAAGAAGCAGACCGAGGGAGCTGTGAGCTAATGGGCCAGAAAATTCATCCGGGCGGTCTGCGCGTCGGCGTCATCCACGACTGGAAGTCGAACTGGATGGTTCCGAAGAAGGAGTTCGCAGGCGCCCTCATCGAAGACATCAAGATCCGCGAGCACATCCTGCGGAAGCTCTCGCATGCGGGACTGTCGGACATCCTGATCCGCAAGGACAAGCAGCGGATCACGATCGACATCTTCACCGCGCGCCCCGGCATCGTCATCGGCAAGTCCGGTGTCGAGGTCGATGCGCTGCGCAAAGAGGTCCACGCGATGACGCAGAAGAACGTGCACATCAACATCAACGAGATCAAGCGCCCCGAGCTCGATGCGAAGCTCGTCGCACAATCGATCGCCGAGCAGCTCCAGAACCGTGTCTCGTTCCGTCGCGCGATGAAGCGCTCGCTGCAGTCCGCGGTTCGTTCCGGCGCCGCCGGCGTGAAGGTGCAGTGCTCGGGTCGCCTCGGCGGCTCGGAGATGAGCCGGTCGGAGCAGTACTCCGAGGGCCGCGTCCCGCTGCACACGATTCGCGCCGACATCGACTACGGCTTCGTCGAGGCTCGCACCCCGACCGGCCGCATCGGCGTCAAGGTCTGGATCAACAAGGGCGAGATCATGCCGAAGGGCTACGGCGGCGTTCCCGGCGGCGGCAAGGAGACGCGCCTTGGCGACCAGGACACGGCTCGCCGTCGCGGTGGCGTCACCGAAGGGCTCGGCGCATCGCGCGAGTCCGGCCGCAACCGCAACCAGGATCGCGAGGGTCTCGGTCCCGTGCGTCGCGGCCGTCCGGGCCAGCGC
>JACDGR010000519.1 GCA_013821525.1 Actinomycetota bacterium | reverse complement strand
GGATGCAGTCGCTCGATGACTTCGACGGCTTCGGTACCCGTCGACGCTTCGCCCACGAGCTCGACATCCGGACACTGCCGAAGGAGATCGGCGAGAAAGCGACGCGCCGGTCGCTCATCGTCCGCAATGATTACGCGAAGCATTGATGCGGTCATCGACGCTCGGGGGAGTTTGTGCTCGCGCGACAGTGATCGTGGGCTGGTCAAAGCTATGATTTCGCTCGTGGCGCGCGATCAGCTTTCTACGAGCGGTCGATTATCGCCAATGAGCCGCCTCAAATGCAGACCGCAGCGGCTCGCTGAGCCAGCGCCCGGGCTTTGGCCGTTGATCGGGGTGATCGGACCGTTCATTGGGCTTCCAGGCCCGCTCGCGAAAAAGTGCTGTGACGCATCCGACGGCGACATGATCTTCGACACTCCTCGTTACGGAGCACTCGGATGCGTGGCAGCTCGCTCGGTGGTCGTCTCTCGTCTCTCGTTGTCGCCGCCGGCCTCGACCTCGGCCCACTATCCGCGCGCGTCGCGCACGCCACGGCGTTGTTCGGCGGGGACATCGCGGGCGTAATCCGCGACTCCACCAATGGAGCGTCGCTCGCGAACGCCGAGGTTGGGGTCAAGCAGGGGAACCGGATCATCGCGAATGCCGAGGCCGATCAATTCGGCCGCTTCGTCGTGCACGGCGTGCCCGCAGGTGGATACGTCGTGGAGGTGCGGCTCATCGGCTTTCGACCCGATAGTCAATCGGTGACTGTTGCAGAGGGCGGGCGCGTGACCCTGACGTACCAGCTCGTCCCCGCCGCAACGCAGCTGCAGGAGCTCACCGTCTCCGCACAGGCGCCGATCGCCGTTGATACGCGCAGCGGCAACCAGGTGTACAAGCAGAACGACTACCATGGCGCACCGTCGGCGACGACCTCGCAGATTCTGCAGCAGAGCATCGCCGGTGCCGTGCGCGCCCCCACCGGCGAGGTACACATTCGGGGACAGCACGCCGAATATCAATACTATGTAGATGGCGTGCCCGTGCCCTCGGGGATTTCCGGAAGCCTGAACGAGCTCTTCGACCCCAGTGTGGTCGATCGCATCGAGTTTCAGACGGGTGGCTGGGATGCGGAATTCGGAAACAAGAACGCGGCAATCGTAGACGTGCGTACGCGCATCCCGACGGGTGGCTTCCACATGAACCTGGATGGTTACGCGGGCTCATTCAACACGAACGGCCAGGGGCTCAACGTCAGCGACAACGTTGGAAAGTGGGGATTCTTCCTGTCCGGCTCACGTCAGGAAACGGGGATGCGACGCGAACCCGTGGTCTTTGATACGGTCACACTGAAGCCGCTCAACTTTCACAACAGCGGCCAGGACTATTTCAGCTTCGGCAAGATCCAGTTCACGCCGTCGGATCGTGATGTGTTCAATCTCGAGGGCAACTGGTCGCGCACCCACTTTCTCGTCCCCTACGATTCGACGGCTGGCTTCGTCGACGATCGGCAGACGGATATCAATAGTTTCGCCAACTTCGGGTGGCGCCATCGCTTCGGCGAGCTCGACTCGGCGAGCGCCTCGAGCGGAGAATTGTTCACCAGCTTCTACTACAGGCACGGCAGCCTTGAGTACGCGCCGAATGTGAACGACGCGCCCGGCTTCTTCTTCTTTCCCGATACGACGACGCCGTACAACATCGCGGAGCAGCGCAACTTCGACACGTACGGCACGAAGGTCGATTTCCGCTGGCGCACGAGCCACTCACTGGAATTCAAGACGGGTGTGCAGGCCTCGGTGACGACCGGTCGAGAAGACTTCAATTCGACCGATGCGTCGGGCAACAGCGGGCCCGGCTCGAATTCCAATTTGAAGGGACACGACGTTGGCGTATACGTGCAGGATTCGTATGCGCCGGTCGAATGGCTCGAATTGCGCACAGGTCTGCGCTACGACACGCATGTGGCACCCTTTGCTGGAAATCAGCACCAGGTGAGCCCACGCGTGAAGCTCAGCTTTTTCCCCGACCTCGCCAACACGTTCTACCTCTACTACGGCCGTCAGTTCATACCGACGAATATCGAAGACCTGCGCGCCATCACCACCGTATCCGAAGGCGGGGATACCACGTCGTCATCGCCGACGCTGCCGGAGCGCGATGATTTCTACGAGGTTGGCTACATTCACCGCTTTC
>JACDGR010000518.1 GCA_013821525.1 Actinomycetota bacterium | reverse complement strand
GGCCGAGGCTTTGATTCGCTGTGGTTGGCGGCCTTCATGAACTCCAACCACAAGAGCCGCCGCGATCTCGAAGTCGAGCTTGATCTCTTGCAACTCAAGTACGCGCTACTCGAGCGCGAGCATCAAGCGATGGCCGCGCCGTTGTACGTGCTCGCGCGGAACCTCGCGATCGGTGCTGCACTCTGCCGCGCCTTCTACGAGGGCGCTAACGAGACCGGCTGGTGGACGCCGGGCTGCGGGAAAGAGATGGGGAGCGATGAGACGACTTACCGACGAGGACTGCCGAGCGATTGCAAGGTTCGTAGTGGAGGAGATGGCGAGATGAACGATAACGATCCGATCTACACCGTCACCGAACTGTGCGCGCGTTGGAAGTGCGACCGGCACACCGTGCTCTCCGCGATCCGTGACGGCCGGCTTGCCGCGTTCCGACTCGGGAAGCGCTCGTATCGAATCACTCTCGAGTCTGTTCGCACGTGCGAGCTCGAGAAGCGGCGCGTTGCGTAGTGCCGCCGTATCAGGACAAGCGGACCGTTAACGGCAAGACCGTGAAGCGCTGGCGCTACAAGTTCCAGCTGCGCGGCAAGCAGTACAGCGGCTCAACGGCGAAGCTCAACAACACGCGAGCAGCTGCGGCCGCGCTCGAGCGGGTGCGCCTCGCCACGTTGGACGACCGTATCAGCGCGGGCAAGATGCCGACGCTCGTCGAGTATGCTGACGTGTTCCTCGCTAACCAGAAGCGCAGCGCCGGGCTGTTGACGCACGAAGGCCAGACGAGCCACCTACACAAGCACGTGCTGCCGACGCACGGTCACCTGCATCTCGACGCCTTCTACCGGAGGCACGCCGAGGAGCTCAAGCAGCGCTGGCTTGACGATGGGGCCGCGCGGTCGACCATCAACACGCGCCTCGACACGCTCCAGCGAATGCTGTCATACGCGGCCGAGACCGACGTGATTCGCGCCTCGCCGAAGCTCAAGCGGCTCTCTACGGACCACAAGGTGAAGTCGATCAAGTACCTCACCGACGCTCAGGTCGCCGAGCTGGTCGACTCCGCGCCGCCGCAGTGGGCGAGCATGCTGCTGGTTGCGGCCCGCACGGGTATGCGCATCGGCGAGCTCCGAGCGCTGAAGTGGGCGCACCTGAACTTCGACACCCGTGTGATCGCGATCGTGGAGACCAACCCGGGTCGGCCAGACATGCCCGAGACCAGCCCGAAGAGCGGCAAGCAACGGACGGTGCCGATGACGGACGAGGTCCACGCGGCGCTCCTCGAGCTCAAGCGGACGTCCGCGTGGATCTGGCCGGCGCTAGAGTGGCACGGCCGGGGGCGCGACGGCGGCCGGTCGCAGAGCGGCTGCCAGCACGGGATCCGGACCGCCGCCAAGGCTGCCGGGCTGAAGAACGTCACTTGGCACGTGCTGCGGCACACCTACGCCTCGGCGCTCGTGATGCGCGGCGTGTCCTTGATGGTCGTCCAGGAGCTCCTGGGCCACGCCAACGCGAAACAGACCGCGGTGTACGCCCACCTCGCCCCAGGCTTCGCCCACCACGCCGCAGTCGCCGCGCTTGACCTCCCACTGCTGACGAATCCGAGCGGTCTCCACCTGTCCTCCACGGCCGAATCGGCGCCTCCGGAGCGGCCTGTTATCGCACCGGGAGCGGATAAGTAGTTGAGTTGAACCACCATTGCATTGCATAATGGAATCGTCCTCGGTAAATGACGATTTTAGACGTGATGCAGCTGTGGTGTTGATAGGTGCGGATAACCGACGAGAGAAGAGGATTAGGTAAGTGATGGTCGCAACAAAGTCGCAACGAAAGGGATGCATCTACTTCATCCAGTGCGCCACCGGGCCCATCAAGATCGGCCACGGCACGAACGTCGAGTACAGGCTGAGCAACCTCCAAATGGGCAACCCGAACCGGCTCACCCTGCTCACCTGGTTCCCGTGCGCCGACCCGCAGCAGACCGAGGTCGAGCTCCACGAGCGCTTCACTGCGCACCGACTGCGCGGCGAGTGGTTCAGCCCGGCGCCCGAGCTGGTCGAGCTCGTCCGGCAGATTCACGAGGCCCGGCGGGATGTGGTTTGCGACGTGCTCCAGCTCTCGCTCTGACGATCAGACCCACCCCTACCCTCTCCCCCATGCCCTCCCCCAATCCTCCCAAGCTTATCCC